>JACRNK010000028.1 GCA_016234985.1 Deltaproteobacteria bacterium | reverse complement strand
GTCGCATTCCAACGCTCCAGGGGCTATACAATTCATTGCCGCATTAAAACCAACAGATGAGAGGCTGATGGCCTTTTTTATAAGTTTCAATTCACCGGCGTCTTTTCTTGCCCTTATCCTATAAATATCTTCAGAAACAGGGATTAACCTCTTGCCATGAATCAAGGCTTTCAGCCTGCGATATGTTTCGTAAACAAGCCCTTTTGCCTCAAATCCTATGCGCCGTGGTTTAAGTTTATTTATTAAACATACAACATCTTCAATCTGCTTTTTGTATATCTTGATTTTTAATCCGCTTACCTCGTTCTTTGACTGCTCAGCGTATCTCGAATCAGTCAAAAAGAATGCCTGATTTGCGGTTATAATAATCACTCCGCTGCTGCCTGTAAATCCGCTCAGATAGCGGATATTTTCCATTGTGGTTATAAGCAGGGCATCTACCTTCCATATCGCTAATCGCTCCTGAACTTTTTTTAAGCGAGGATTCAAAGCTCCTTCCTTACGCCGGCAGCTGCCCTCTTTAAATAATATCTTGCCTTTCCCGTATTTCCGCCGGCGCCCAAGAGTATGGCTATAAAATACTCCTTATTTACAAGCCTCATGATTATCGTTGTCCCTTCGGCTGATACCGACAACTCCTCCACCTCTCCCAGCTTCAGCAAAGAAGAGGCGTTTTTTGCCTCTTCTAATATTCTTCCATACTCAACGCCGAGAGAATCCATATCACAGGCGTTGCTTTCTTTTACATAGTTCTGGAGCGCAATGCCATCTTTTGCCATGATAGTGGCTGCAATCCCGCCTTTTACATTATCAACCGCTTGTTTTAATATTTCCAGAAATCCCATTCAATTGCCGCCCTTTCCCGCAAATATCGGGAACTTTATTTTCGTGGGTTTTGAAGTTTGTTGATCCAGTTGATAAAATCCTTTTTCCTATCCTCGTTTGACCGAAGAGAATGGCCGGAGAGTTTATCCATCCTCTCCTGTATGAGAAGCCCATTCTGTCCGCCCTTTTTAAGCAATGCCTGATAAATCTTCATGGCGTCTTTTTTCATGCCCTGACGCTCTAAAATTTCAGCCATTGTCAGGGTGCAGAACTTATCATCATCGGGCAGCCGCTCATGTTCGCTGTCATCTTCTTCTATATGTTCCATGCTTCCGTTATTTTTAGTTTAAAATCTCGGATAAGTCAATGGGAAAATCTCTGCTGTCTATTTGCCTGAATGTTGTCTTGCCGATAGCTTCCACCATTACAAACTTTATCTTTCCTCCAGCCATCTTCTTGTCCACTTCCATAGCTTTGAATAAATCACTGGCTGACAGATGATTGCTGATAGCCGATAGCTTCGTGGGAAGACCAATCTTTGATATTAATCTCTCTATCCTTTCACAAACCTCTTTACTGCAAAGGCCAAGCTTCAAAGACAATCGCGCCGCTGCTGCCATGCCCAAAGCCACCGCTTCGCCATGACGGAGTTCCTTATAATGGGTCGCTGCCTCTATCGCATGGCCAAATGTATGGCCAAAGTTCAATATTGCCCTGACACCCGTCTCTGTCTCATCTTCCGATACTACATCAGCCTTTATCTCGCACGACCTTTTAATCGCATGGAGCAATGAATCCCCTGACTGCAAACAGTCATTATACTGCCTTTCCAGAAAAGAGAAAAAATTACTGTCCCTGATAATACCATATTTGATAACTTCAGCCAAGCCTGCTTTTACATCCCTGGCCTCAAGGGTCTTTAGAACATCCGCATCTATCAGCACGAGCTTTGGCTGATAAAATGCGCCGATAAGGTTTTTACCCTTGGGATGATTTACCCCGGTCTTGCCGCCCACAGAGCTGTCAACCTGCGCCAATAATGTTGTGGGAATCTGAATAAACGGCGCTCCGCGCAAATATGTTGCAGCAGCAAAACCTGAAATATCCCCGATAACCCCGCCGCCGAGCGCAACAACAGGCGATTGTCTTTCCATTTTATATTCAATCAGCTTATCATATATATGAGAGACCCACTCAATATTTTTATACTCTTCTCCGTCAGGGATTTCTATGGCGCGGGTTTCAAAACCTGCCTTTTCAAGACTTTGAAGCGCCCTGCCGCCATACAACTTTGCAACCGTAGGATTTGTAATACACGCAGCCTTACCCTTCAGGCCGCTCTCCTTCATAAGCTCCCCGACCATATCAAGGTTGTTTCTCCCGATATAGATGGGATAGCTCCGCTCGCCAAGATTTACGGTAATGTGTTCCATAATTGCACTAAAGGCAATAAATAACTATATTTATGTCATGCCCGAATGTTTCTATCCCCGATAGAAACATTCGGGGACGCATCCATGTTTTTAGTTTTTAATACTGGATTCCCGATTAAAACCTCGGGAATGACAGAAAAAAATGTCAAGTTATTTATCAACTCACTATCTTCTTTATCTCCTTTACTACCTCGCCAACAGTCTTTGTAGTCGTATCAATAATAAAATCAGCCTTTTTATAAAACGGCTCTCTTGCCTTGAGTAAAGCGGATATTTTTTCTCTTTTGTCGCCGCAAGCAATAAGCGGCCTTTCATCTCCGTTGCCTACCCTTGAAAGAATTGCATCAATGGAAGCAGTTAAATATATTACAATCCCGTTTTTCTTCAATGCCTCAAGATTTTCAGGATTGACAATTGCGCCGCCGCCTGTGGCAATTACTATCTTGGTTTTGGAAGACACATCATCTATCGCCTTTGATTCCAAGCTTCTAAAATAGTCTTCACCATGAGCGGCAAATATTTGAGCTATGCTTTTGCCTGCCTCTTTTTCTATTAAATCATCCGTATCAATAAACGTTAGATTCAATTCTCTGGCAAGCCGTCTTCCAACCGCTGTTTTACCGGTTCCCATGAAGCCTGTGAGGACTATGTTTTTCATTTAAAACTTCCTCAAATACTCCAAATACCCCCGATAATTCCTCTTTATCTCGTCAACAAAATCGCCGCCGAATTTGTCAATAAAGACATTGGCTATCTCAAAGGCAACAACAGCCTCGCCGATTACAGAGGCGGCAGGAACAGCGCAGATATCCGACCTTTCAACAGTTGCCTGAAACGGTTTTTTAGTTTTAATATCTATTGACCTTAGCGGCTTGTAAAGCGTTGGGATAGGTTTCATGGCAGCCCTTAATATAATTGGCTCGCCATTGCTCATGCCGCCCTCAATGCCGCCGGCATTGTTTGTCTCGCGATAAAATCTCGGAACAACTGGCCAAAAATCTTTCCCTTGCCCCCTGCCCCTTGTCCCTTGCCCCTTTGTATAAAATATTTCATCATGCACTTTTGATCCCAGATTCGCAGCAACCCCAAATCCCATACCCACTTCAATCCCTTTGATAGCCTGTATGCTCATCAGCGCCCTTGCAAGATTGCCGTCAAGCTTTCTATCCCACTGAACATGGCTTCCAAGGCCGGGAGGAACTCCTGTTACGGCAACCTCAAATATCCCGCCGATGCTGTCGCCGTTTTTTCTTGCCCTGTCTATCGCCTTTCGCATCTTTTCCGAAATCGCTTTATCAGGGCAACGAACATCAGAGGCTTCTGCATTAAAAAAAATCTCTTCTAACTTTGAGCTTTGAGCTTTGAGCTTTGAACTTACTTCTACCCCGCCTATTTCCACCACCCAACTCATCACCTTAATTCCAAATTCATCTAAGAATCTTTTGCACACAGCGCCCACAGCAACCCGCGCAGCGGTTTCCCTGGCGCTGGAACGTTCAAGGATATTTCGGATATCATCGTGGCCATATTTCAATGCCCCTGTTAAATCCGCATGGCCCGGCCTTGGTTTTGTTACTTCTTCTCCCATTGCCCATTGCCCATTGCCCATTGCCTCTATATTCATTATTTCTTTCCAATTCTCCCAATCCCTGTTCTTGATAATCATGTTAATAGGCGAACCGAGCGTTCTGCCGAACCTTATCCCTGATGTAATCTCCACCTCATCCTTTTCAATTGCCATCCTGCCGCCGCGACCGTAACCAATCTGCCTGCGGCTTAATTCCCTGTCGATGTCGTCATGCGCCAAATCAAGACGCGCAGGGACTCCTTCCATAATAGCAGTAAGACATTTGCCATGTGATTCACCTGCGGTTAAGTATCTCAGCATAAACACTCCTTGTGCGTTAAAAACACGTGCCTTTAAAAAAAATGCACCCCTTGGGGTGCATTTAGGAACGGTATCTCATATATCAGGTTAACTTGTTATCTCCACTTTGCCATTTACAATATTCGGCGTGATAAATATCAAAAGCTCTGTCTGGGAATCTGCTACCGATTTATTCTTAAAAAACCAGCCAAACAGAGGGATATCCTTCAACCAGGGTACGCCGCTGTCGGTCTCTGATTTGTCTGCTACTACAATGCCGCCAATGACCGTGGTCTCTCCGTTTTTCACAATAATCTCTGTAACAGCCTCTTTTTTGCTTATGCTCGGCGTGCCGGTAGCGCTTCTGAAGGAGCCAATTGAATTCCTCTTGGCATTGATTTTCATGCTGATGCTGCCGTCAGGGGTTATGTGCGGCGTAACTGTCAGTTCCAAAGTTGCGTCAATAAACGATGTCTGCGTGCCTGAAGAAGATGTTGTCTCAAACGGCACAGAATCGCCCTGCGATATCTTGGCCTCTTTATTATCCAATGTAGTAATCCTCGGCCTTGACACCACCTTGGTTAAGCCGTTTTTCTCGCCTGCGGATATGCGGAGGTCCAAAAGCAACGGGTCTCCTGTAAGCTTGCCAAATGCAAAACCCATTGCGCCAAGCGGACCAGCTCCACCAGCTGCTGGAAGATTTACGGCATAGCCTGGCCTTGAAAGCGTTGTTACAGGCGCATTAGCAGCAGTGTTGCCATATACACTGCCGAATCTATTACCTTCCGGCGTCCCTCGTGTTGTAGTATGAGATGCACCCCACTGCACACCGAGGTCCCTTGCAAAATTGCTCTGCGCCTCTATAATCCTTGCCTCTATTAACACCTGAGGCGTTTGTGTATCCAGTTTCTTTATCAGGTCAACTGCATTTTTTATATTGGCAGGAATATCTTTGATGACAAGCGTGTTTGTTCTGGACTCTATGCTAACGGTTCCCCTGTCGCTTAACAAACCTTTAATCTGAGATTCCAGGCTGCTTGCTGTTGCGTAACTTATAGGCACTAATTTTATCTCCAGATCTTCCAATTTTTCCTTTGCCTTTCTTGACGCAAGAACCTCTTCGCTCTCCTGCTTTATCTTTGCAACAGGCATAATCCTTATTACATTGCCTTCCTGAACCTTGCCAAGCCCGACCTCAGCCATTAGCCTCAATATATTGCTTATGTCAGCATCCTTGAAGTCCAGAGAAATCTTGCGTCCTGCATAGCCGGATGCCTGCTCCGGTTCTTTCTTTGCAGCCTCTTCCGCCGTTGGTTTTACTTCTTTTAACTCCTGGCTCCTGACTCCTGACTCCTGACTTTTTATCTCCGCCTTCTTTGGAGCCGTCTGCGCTACTGCGAGAAGAGGAAAATCTATTTGTATCTTTTCGCCTTGCTGTGAGATGTTATAGTCGGCTTTTTCTTTCAACTTAACAAGGATGCGAACATCCTTTGCAGATTCAGCGGGTGACGGAAATGAGCTTATCGTTGCCACAGGCGTGTTCAAGTCAGAGGCATCCAAAGTTTTTCTGAACTCCTCCGCTATAACGGTATTTTTAATATCCAATATCAAATTGGTTTCATCCGCCGATTTAGACAGCTTATATGCCGCCTTCTTTGATAAAGTCAACACAATCCTTGCCTTATCGGATAGCTGCTTAAAATCTACTCCCTTTACCTCTGCATTGTCTTCTGGCTTAATCTCAGTTTTAGCCTCCGGCGCAGAAACAGGCTCCGGCGCTGCGGCAGCTACAGCAGGCGGCTGCGGCGCAGCCGTTGCTGCAGCAGGTTCGGGCGCCGACTGCGGAGCAGATGCTTTCGCTGTCTCTTGCTTCTTCACACCGGTCTTGCCGGCAGTTATAATCAGAGAATCTTCAATCCTCTCTATTGTGTATGGAAACAATGCCTTCTGGTTTGCGTCAAAAACAAGTCTTATCTTATTTGGATATTCGCCTATCCTCACCTTTTTTATCTGAGACGTGTTTACAGCCATGCTTGTTTTGGCAACAGAGCTTCCGACATTCCAAATATCCACAACCAGCCTTGGCGGAGCCGGTTTATCCATATCAAAGGCGTTAAAATCCCCTATTGCGCCATTTCCAACAATCCTTATAACAGTTGCGCCGTTTTCTTTTCTTGCATCTATCCTCAATAATTTATCAGCCTTTTTTGACTCTTTTCCCCGATTAAGACCTTCGGGGACAAGCTTTTCTGCTGCAGGAGAAATTAGTTTAACCTCTTCACTAATTGCTGCAGGCTCTTCTTTTTTTGCAACTTCCTGTTGCAGCGGCTCAGTTGCCGGCGGTAATTCGGAAGCCGTTTGCCCGGCTGCCGCAGGGGCTTCAACAGCAGACGCCTCCTGCTGAAGCGCAGACTCATGATTTAATACCACCATGATGCTGCCTTCCCCTTGTTTGACCTCATGAGCAATCCCTTGTTTAAGCCCTATCTCTATCCTGGCAATAGGCGTTGTTGTCTGCTCTCCATAACTTGCGGCAGTAATAGTAGTTATAAACTCATTATTGATATTAACAGGCTTACGCACCTTTTCCACGTCTACACCGGGAATATCAAGAACCAGCCTAGCCGGATCGGATAGCTTAAAGGCAGTATATGTTATGGTTCCTGAAGCTTCTATCAATATATCTTTGCCGTTTCCAACGACAGTAATCTTTTCAATGCTTGTTTTTTCCTTTTCCCCTTGCTTTTTTATCTGCTGTGTGGAAGCTGCGCAACCGGTAAATAGCAGTAAGCAGTAAGCAGTAAAAAGTAAGCAGTAAAAAGATTTAAGATTTGAAATTTGAAATTTGAAATTTGAAATTGTCATTTTAACTCCTCCTCTCCGGTAAATAGCAGTAAGCAGTAAGCAGTAAAAAGTAAGCAGTAAAAAGATTTAAGATTTGAAATTTGAAATTTGAAATTTGAAATTGTCATTTTAACTCCTCCTCTCCTTTGGGCAGCGGCAGCTTTATTTCAAATTCGCTTGTTGTAACCTCGCCGCCTGCCTCTGTAAACCTTTCCTCAACTACAACCCTGTCTTTCTCAATCCGCTTTACCCTGCCGTCCCTGCTTCCAATCAGGTCGCCTTTTTTTATTGAAAAGCCTTTGCCGTCCGGCGCCTCCACCATAGCGAATGAACCGTTCATACCCCACATTACTGCCACTAATTTGAGCTGCTCCAGTTCATACTTCTGTAATGGTGTTTTAGGCACAACTGCTGCCTTCTCCGTTAGTTTAGTGATAAAGGGTTTAAAGGGATTTTTTTGCTTTACATCAGTTGCTGCATCTTCTTTTTTTCCCTCTTTTACCTCTGCGGCAGGAAGCGAAGCAGCCGGCTTGGGCGCCTCTTTTTTTGCCTGCGAAGCAACAGGGGCCTGCGGGGGAGGAGGGGCTTGCTGGCAACCTGTTAAAACAGTGAACAGTGAACATAAAAAAGCAATGAGCAATGAGTAAAAGAAGTATCTGCCTTTAACCTCATTGCTGCTTTTACTCATTGCTGATTCTAACTGACAACTGATAACTGATAACTGTCTTTTCATATCTACTTCTTTGCCTCCGGCTGAGACAGGAATTTAAATGTTGTTGCTGTAAATGCAGCCGACAACATAATATCTCCTCTGACCTCTTTGCCGCTTGTTATGTTTAAGCCGTTTATATTAACTATCCTCGGCAGTTCCGCAACCTTTTCAAAGAATGAAAAGAGGCTGCCGTAGCCGCCTTCCACCTTCATGTCAATCGTAACCTCGGCATAAAAACCCTTTGCCGTTTCTTTGCCCGGCTTAAAGGTCAATATATCCAATCGCGACCCTCTGGCAGCGTCGGATATGCTGGCAAGAAGATTTGCAATCTCCTTTTCATTCGGCAATTGGGCAAGCGCCTGCGACAGTTGATTGTTTAAATCCTCCCTCTCTTTTTTAAGCTTCGGGAGATTGCCTGCTATCCTCTGTTTGTCCGCAACATTATTCTTTAGCCCTTCAAGCTTTGTGTTTAAGGCGCTTTTTTCCGCCAATTTACCGCTGTATAAAAACCAATAAAAAAGACCTATAATGATAAGCCATACTGCCCCAAGTATCAGAAGTTTTTTGGAAAGCGGCAATTTGAATATTACATTTATGTCAGGTAATTGCATAAGTTTTTTTTCTTAAATACAGTAAAAGCTATTCAGAATAATATTAATTCAACTGAGCCTCTTGCAAAACTCGTCATTCCGGCAGTCCTTAAGCCGGAATCCAGTATCTTTTGTCTTAAAAACCTCTGGATTCCGGCTAAAAACACGCCGGAATGACGACTATTTTAGACTTTTGCAAGAACCTTCACTTCTTATTTATTATGCCTTTGGTTTAGCCGCAGGCGGCGGCGCTGTTTCTTTCGGCTTTTCAAGCTTAATGGTGAAACCGGCCACTTTTTGCTTTTCCTTTTCCACCTGGTTTACAATCTCAAGCTCAACCTTCCATGGAGCAAGGTTTTTCTCAAGCCGCCGCATAAAATCCGCGACCACTTCATCGCCGGAGGCAAAACCCATTATTGTAATATTTTGCCCTGCCTCCTTCAAAGAGTCAATCCACAATTTTTCAGGGATGGCGCCGGCAATATCGGCAAACAGTTTAAGGTGCTGCCTTCTGTTCACCTCAAGCTGCTTGACAATATTCAACTTGTCTAAAATAACCTTATTTTCGCCTTCAACGTTCTTTAATTCTCCAATCTCCTTGTCAAGCCGCGCAATCTCTTTCTCCTGACCGCTTACGGACTCCTGGATCCCGGTTATTGTTTTGCTGATGGAAAAGTATAATATCCCGAGGACGATGAGCAGCAGGACAATGCTTAATCCTGCGATGGAAGCCTGCTGCCTTATTGTTTCCTTCTTTTTTGCTGCCCGGACAGGCAAAAGGTTTATTTTTATCATTTGTCGCCAACCTTCCTTATGCCAAGACCGACGGCAACGGCAAAGTATGACGCAATATCCTTAATATACTCCGGGGCAAATTTCTTGGGATTGCATTCCACATTGGCAAACGGGTTAATCATCTCGACAGGCACAGCAGTCCTCTCCTGTATAATGGCAGGCAAACCCTTTGTCTTTGCGCAGCCGCCGCCAAAATAAATCTTGCTGATAAATATCCCCGGCGCGCTGCCGAGAAAAAAATCTATGCTTCTCTTCACTTCAAGAGCGACGTTGACTGAAACCCGCTCAACTATTTCAGGGACGCCGCCTGCCTCTATGCCGCTCACCTCGCCGCCAAGCTTTAAGGTTTCCGCATCTTTAAAGCTCACGCCCAGCGCCTTTTGTATCTCCTCTGTAAATTGGTTTCCGCCAAGAGGTATTGCTCTGGTAAATATAGTTACCCCGCCGCGCAGGATATTTATGCTTGTAATGGTTGCGCCAATATTGACTATTGCTATGTTTTCAGCCGGCGCAATGGCATAATTCATCTCAAACATATTCTCCAGCGCAAACGAATCCACATCCACAATCACGGGAATAAGCCCCGCTTCTTTTATAACATTGGTGTAATCATTTATAACATCTTTTTTTACCGCAACAAGCATAACCTCCATCTGCCCTCTGCCTTCCGTATCCGCGCCGAGTATTTGAAAGTCTATATACACATCTGCCATGGGGAAGGGGATATACTGCTCTGCCTCCCACTGAATGGACTCCGCGAGTTCCGCCTCAGTCATAACCGGCAGGTTCACCTTTTTCATAATCACAGAATGGCCTGTGAGAGCGGAAACGCAATCCTTTATTTTTATACCCTGTTGGACAGCAAGCTCTTTTATAGCGCTTACAACAGTCATGGAATCTATAATGGAGCCGTCAACAATAGCCTCGGGCGGAAGCTGGGTCATGCCCAGATTCGCCAGTTTCCACCCTTTTTTGGTAGGGGCAAGCTGGATAATCTTGATGGAATTGGAGCCTATATCCAGACCGACCACATCGGTTTTTTTAAATAACGAAAATGCCATTGTCCACTTGCTCCATTTTGCCACATCGGTTTTTTTAAATAACGAAAATGCCATTGTCCACTTGCTCCATTTTGCTTTTTCTATTGCCTATTGCCTATCACCTATTGCCTGCAATTATCTGTGACCAACATCACCCTTTAAACACCTTATCCTTTTCAGAAAGTTTAAGCCCCAACGCCTGAATAATCTTCCGCTTGGTGTCAACCCTGCAATCGTAACCGTTCTCAACCCTGTCTATGGTAAGAGAAGAAATGCCCGCCTTTCTGGCAAGTTCGGCCTTGCTTATCAAAAGTTCTTCTCTAATCTTTCTTAAGTTATTCTTTGTCATATTTGGCATATTTCACGCTAACTTTAGTCCAATTTTATTTAATTGTCAAGTATTTTTTTAAATTATATTAAATTATATAAAATTATATGATTAGCAGGCTGCGGAAAAAGTCCGAATTGAACCAAAAAGTTGTCATTCCCGCGAAAGCGGGAATCCATAACTTATTGAATTTACAAGAACTGGATTCCCGATAAAAACCTCGGGAATGACAGAAAAAGACGACCTGTTAGGGCTAACAGGGGCGCATGGTCACGGAACAACTGAAACCTGATTGCGCTGATTTATCTGGATGCTGAAGATTTGCTTGGCCTCTCCGCCTGCCCCGTCATTGACCGACAGCATAACATTTGCCTTGCCTTTAAATCCCGCAGGGGCTGCCCATTTTATAAATCCTGTTTTAGAGTCAATGGCCATCCCTTCCGGCCAGCCCAGAAGAGAATAGGTAAGGATATCATCGTCCGGATCTTCCGCCTTTACCTGATAGGTAAAAACATTGTCGCTGAATTTTGAATCCTTAATCGTTGAAGTTATTACCGGCGCAGAATTAAAGATATGGGTAACAACCGTAGCAGGCGCCCCCTTCTGTTTTCCGTCCGACGGCACAACCGTGAGGGATATGGCGTCGCCCTTTTTAAAGTCAGACGACAAGGCGTCTCCGGCTGCATTAAGCGGCTCTCCGTTTTTCCTCCACTCATAAGAAACGGTTGCCCCTTCACCGGCCGTCAATACCTCGGCCTTGATAGTATCCCCCTTGACAGGCGATGAAGGGGACAATTTTATTGAGATGATTTTAGGAATTATATCGGCCTTTTGGGTCTCCTGATAAACGGCCTCCGGTTTTGGCTGGATAGGTTTGGAAATCTGTTGCGCGGTTTTAGTCGTCTCAGGCTCTTTATTTCCCAGCCATTGCAAGACAAGGACAAGGAGGAGTATAGCCCCGATAATGATAAGAATGAAATTTCTCCTCTGAAAATACCAGGGAGCGGCCATGGCCTGAACAGGGACGATAATCGTGCCATCCTTGTTTTTAACCCGCGGAGAGGCCGGTCTTTTTGCTGCAGGAGTTCTTTTAGGTTTTTGCGCCATAGAAGATAGTGGAATAGGTAGCATAAAAACATGGGAAAAGGAAGGGGAAAAATGTAGGGGCAATCCCCCTGTGGTTGCCCCTAAAAGGGCAGGCACGGTGGCCTGCCCCTACATAACTTTTACTTCTTCAGCCAGTGAACCACTTTGGATATAACGGATGTTACCGGCGTATTTTCAGCCTCAATTATAACGCCGGTTGCTATCTGTATCTTCTTTTTAAGCGTCTCCTGCCCTTCCTTTGGCGGCGGGATGATGATTGCCTCGCCTGTTGGGGGCGCGCCGGGACCAAGCAGGATACCCTTCTTAACTGTGCCGCCTGATACAGCGTCAGGCGACATAATTGCAATATTTGTCGGCGCAACGCCTGTTGTATAGCCCACTGCATAGAGATAAGAACTTCCGCCGTAAGAACAGGGGTCGGAGGCATCCGGTTTATAGGTTAAAAAATCCACAAGCCCGCCTACTGCAAGGGGTCTTGTTATAACGCGCTCGCCTGAGGTAAGGAATAGATACCAACCAACAGTAGGTGTTGATACTGTGGACGCCCCGCTAACTGAAGTTGTAACGGTCTTGAATTTAAAACCCGCGGGGGCTGCCGAATCATACATACATACCTGCGATGTCCCTGTAATGGTGGTGTATGTTGTGTCGGTGGTTGTCCTGTCAACAAAGCCCGTCGTGCTGGTGGATACAGGATAAGTGATGCCTGAATCCTTATCCTTTATTCCAAGGAACAACTGTGTTGATGTGTCGCTGTCGTCAATATCGCTGTAATATTTGCCCGAGCCCGCATAGACCCAGATATTTCCGTCCGCATCCTTTGTAGCGTCAGGGGATGCAGTAAATGGATAGCTGTCCGCAAAGATATATTTAATATCCGTTGGCGACGCCTCAGTCCATGTGGAAAGGTTTGGAGTCCATGTGGAGAGGTCCTGATTCGGTATGGCTACGCTTACAACCTTCCCTTTCCATGTTGTGTCCAGATAGGATGTGCCGAAATATATTTTTTCTGTACTATAATTCTTGTCGGCGTCTATGGCAAGGATGTCGCCCACAATGGCAGTATGGTCAAGGGCGAGCTTCTTCACAAGCTCGCCTGTCTTCAAATTCAAAATATAGATGTAGCCGGTATCCGCTCTGGAAATGTCTGTATTGCTCTTTGGCATTGTTTTGGAGCCTGAGCCGATAACAGCATACCAGTAGCCGTTTTTACTCGTATCGCCTGTCCTTATCACAGATGGAAACGTGGTTGCATAGCCCATGTCTGCGTCAGAAAATTCCCAGAGCGGCGCCGGGTTTTCAGGGTCTGTGATGTCAATGGCATAGTAGGCCGAATAGCCTGCTGTGCCTGAAACTGTAGCCGGCTTATCCGGCGTGCCGCCTGAACACCCGCCGCCGAATCTCATGCCGCCAATGAGGATGCTCCTCCAACTTCTCTTTGTGCTGTCAGAAGTGTCATAAGTCCTGTCCTCTGTCGGCCCGTCACAAGAGGCATCGCTGCACCCAAGACTTGCATCCACAAGCCGAACGGAAAGGTCGTTGTAATAGATATGGCAGTAGCCTGTGTTTGCCAGATACTTTAGATACGGAAAGGCATTAAACGGTATATATCCCCACGCCTCGTCGCCGAGTTTGTCGTTTGGGTTTGAGGTATCTTCGGTGGTATAGTCAGTTGCTGTGGTACCGAAGAAATTTTTGAATAACGCCTTCACCCCTGAATCAAGGCCTGTATCCTTCAGATACCCGACCCTGAAGGCATGGAGCACGCCGTCATTTGCGCCGACAAAGGCAAGGGAAGACTTCCGTTTATAGCCGTTGCTCGTCACATAGTTATAATAGGTGCTGTCGCCGTAATCTATGTGGTATGTATTCAAAGGCGTGTTTGCAAAGACCTTTGGCGTTGAACTGATGATGTCGCCGAGTTTCCAGACATTGCCGTTTGCATCGCCCCCTGATACAGTTATTCTTCTGTCCCTGTATGTGGAGCCGGCTGTCGCCCCGCATGCAGTGTTGCCGTTAACCCCTGTCTCCAGACATTCGCCCCGGACATAACGCACGATATTCGAAGCGCTACCATCATACGCCGCCGTGTCCGTAGTATCGCGGTCAAGCGCATTGCATAAGGTAAACCTGTCGCCTGAAAGACCGGAACAGTCGCTTGTGTCATTTGTTATATTGGAACTGGTAAAGGCATTATCGCCCGTAAAATCATATATCTCCGAAGCCCCTCTTCTAACTTTGGTTGCCGTGAACAAATTCCGCGCAGGAATAAGGCCATCTACATCAGGCCGCCTCAAAGCCAGCTTCTTTCCTGCCTCCCACAGATATTTCACATCTGAGAATGCCTTTATAGCAGAATCCGGGGCTGAACACGAGGCCAATGTCCCGTTCTCTCCGTTGCCGTCTGTGGTAAATGTAGCTACCTTTGTCTCGTTGGCTGCCGTGTCAAAGTAGAGCTTAATTACATTGTCGCCGCCGGAAACAGTTGAATCAAGTTTCAACTGATAATCATTGGTCGTATCCTCCCTCAGGTTGTCCTTTGGGTCTATCCATATATTCTGCGTATATCCCGTCCACAATACATCCCTTGTGCCTTCAAGTTTTGTGGGCAGGAAGTATGCCTGCACCATTGAGCCAACGCCCCTTGAAGATGTGGTGAGAACCGATACCGCTGTGCCGGATGCGGCCTTGCCGAGAATGTCTGTAATTGCCTGCATGAGCTTGGCCTGAACCTCAGTTCCCTGCGACGCGTCATAGAATTTTCCGCCGCCTGATGACAAAGAGGCATCCTTCAAGATAGCCTTATTTATCGCCCTGGTTGCCCCGTTGCCGTTATAGGTTGAAACAGCCTCGGTATCCTTGGCAAATGTATAGACAGCGTAATGATAGAGGTTCTGCGTTCCATCCTTGTCTGTCCTTAAATCATTCTGATATGCGTAACAGGCATTCTGGATAAACGGATTTGTTGAGACGGTAACCCCGCTATATGTGGCTGCGCAGCCGGTGGCCTGGGTGTAGCTGGTTCTGTCAGTAGCATTGAAGCCTACATCATATGCAGAGCTTAAGGTAAGGACAAAGTTTTTCCTGCACGAGACCGTGTCTCCGGTAAACGGGTCGGTGCAGCCGCCATACCAGCCTGCGGCTGAATTCTGGCTCTCGTCCTTGAAATATTTTATTATGCCGTGATATGCGTCGGAAAGGTGCGCGCTTGTAACATTCGAGGGCACAGTCCCGTCTATGGAATTAAGGAATGTGGTCAGGGCGTTCCCTCCAAGACACTCATCAACCTTGACCCTCACGGTTGCTCCCACCTGATCAAAGGTTGTCATACCCCAGCGCGCATCCTCCCAAAAGCTCTGAATCAAACCTGTGCTTGCGTCGGACGGCAGGTCGTTGTTGTTAATGTCTTTGCCCACATCCACCCACAATCTGTATGTCTTTGACCTGTTTGAGGTAATCGCAGCTATGGCAATGGAGAGCGCCCGCTCCGCATATCCCATATCGGCGCCGCTGCAGGTTGCGGAAACCCTGACAGTAAAATCAAATGTGTCCGCGCATTGCTTATTGTCAGTGGTGTTTTTGATATTGTAGCTCCATGTTGTATCGGCAGGATAAGCGCCGGTGCCAACAGTATGGGCGCTATAGGTTGATTGACAAACCGTCTCTGTGCCGCTGGAACCGGCTGTAAAGGTTAGCTTGGAGCCAAGACTGCAACTATTATCATTTGAGCCGGAGTAAACGCCGGAGAGATTTAGCCATGTATCACCGGTGTAGCTCCCTCCGTCTCCGCCTGTGGAGCAAGTTGAGACCTGATAACTCTTCCCGCTTACAACGCTGAATGTATCGGTTTTTAAACAGGTGGCGCCACTGTTTCCAATCACGCCTGTTGTGGCTCCTGTGCTTGTAAACGGGCAGGTGTTGCCGGATATAACGGCATCGGTGGTATCGCCGTCGCCGTTTTTATCCACTCCGAGAGCGCTCTCCGTGGTAAGAAAAAGACCGAACGGGAGGTACCCGGACTGGAGAGTCCATGTATATACGGGCGTCACAGCGCAGCCTGTTTGAGACACGTCAATTGTCTGCAAATAGGTTGAGCTTGTCGTGCCCGAAGGGAGCGTCGGGGTTGTGATGGAGAGGTTGTAGCTCGGGCCTGAAGAGATGGTGAGGGAAAAATCCTTGTCAACGCTTGCGCTCCGCGGGGTAGGGCTCTTTGAATTTTGCGCCGCAATATGAACTCTAAAGCTATATGTGCCTGCCGTTGCAGGCGTGCCTGAAAGCGTAATTGAGCATGACGGATTAGCGCTGCAGGTTGTTGAAGCAAAAGTAAGCCCGGGCGGAAGGCTTCCTGAGGTTATAGACCATGTTAATGCAGACGGAGGCTCGGAGTCATTAGCTACCGTCGCTGAAATGGTTGTAGAATATGCGACGGTTACCGTGCCGGCCGGAAGGGGGCTTGAGGTGCTGATACTAACCCCATATGCCCCGACTGCAGCCGCGCTTTTCACAATATCTATCCTCTCCATTGACCTTGCGACAAAACTGCCTGCGTCGGCAAATAAACGGCCTGTGCCATTCAGGAGCGTCAGAAATGTGTCGTATATTTCCAGAATTTTTAGCCGCTTTACCGCCTTTGCGAAAAATGTGCTGTTCTCATCCTTGGGGGTAAGGGCAAAGACGGCCGCCGGAAGCGTGCATAGGCCGGGCGTTGCATCCTCTATCTTTAAATATCCGCTGTCCACAATAAAATTGCATCCCGAATATGCGGTATTGTTTGTGTTGTTTGCGGATGTGGTATCAAGGTAGGTCGTTGTCCATGCCGGCCATGCGCCTACGCTGCCGCAGGTTGTTCCGCTCATGCTTCGCACTGTAGAAGCGCCGCCCGCGGTCCTCGGAACCGCGGCATTCCCGCCTGTGATTATCTTCTGAAGCAAGTCAAAGCGCGACATGATAAGATAATTCATAAAGTTGCCTTTATATACGATAGTATATGTAGTGGCGCCCACAACATAGCTCGTTCTCAGATATGCGGCAGAGGTCGCCACATTCTGCTCCACAACCTTAAACCTGTTGTTATCCTCGGCATAATATGCGTTGGAGATAAAATAGCCCGTGTATGTAGTGTTGTTGTCGTAGTTTGTTGCATGGTCATACGCCGGATTCAACATATCGCAGGAGTTGTCCAGAAGTATCATGATGTTGGGCTGTATTGACCTTGTAACATAAGGCGGCGCGCTGCAGTAGTTGTCCATTGCAGCATGGAGCATGGTGGGCATAGCCCACCCTACAATTATCAATATCATTGCAAGTAGGCATGTTAGTTTTCTCATATAAATACCCTCCGTTTCGTCAGTAGGTGACAGGTGATATGTGTTAGCCTCTAACGGCCTGTTGCCCAAAACATCTTTTTATAAGTTTGTCATGCCCGAATGCTTTTATCGGGCATCCAGTGTCTTTGTTCGTTGTTTAAGACGCTGGATTCCCGCTAAAAACCTGCGGGAATGACAGTTGTAGGTTTGGGCAACAGCCCGCCAACACCTGACATCTAAAACCTGCTTTATCCTGTAAACCTGTAAAGCGCGGAATTTTCCGCCACCGAATTATCAGGCCCTGTCACGCTCGTGGTAATCCTGTAAAATATGGCAGTAGACGACACGCCGCCTGCGCTCCTTGCAAACTCAAGCCTGCCGCCGGGCAGTGTAATGCTGTATAGCCTTGTAACAGTCACAGTGGCTGTATAGTTTCCCCCCAATGCCGTAGAAAGAAGGTTGATTGTAGTGGTGCATGCCGCATTATTATTAAGAACCGCATACGCAAGATCGTATGTCTGGGCCGAACAATTCCCGGTTTGAATCGGAAGGGCAAGAATTGACTCGCCCCACATGATAAGGTTGATGCTGTCCTTCATCACATTCACGGCGCCATCCGCCGCTTCTGCGGCTGTTGCATATCTTTTGCCTGCGCCTGACATGCTTGTGGACTGATTTAAGAAATAGAGAACCCCTGCCACCATGGCCATTATGGCGACGCTCATAAGCAGGGCGATGATAAGGGCGACGCCCTTGTCATTCATAATCTTAGCATTGAGAATTGTGAGTTTTTTTAATTTTTGACTCATGATTATCAACTCCTTACTGTTTTATTTTTTCACCTTATATTCCTCGGCGTAATGCTTATCGCCAGCATCCTCCACCTGTATCTCAACAGGTCTCCTGTGATAGCCACATCCCTTCCTGTGGCGAGGATACTGTCTCCGACTCTGATGCTGGTAAACGGAGAGGTGTAACTCGCGTCATAATTGCCTGACTGGACAAGGATATAGAACCTTATCTGTTTAAGCCGCTTTCTTAAATCTGAAGCCGCATATCCTGACGCTGCCACGCCGCCGTTATCCCATGCGTCTATTGTGCCGTTCTCGTCTGTATCAAGGCCGAATGCAACCTCCACATCCAGCACGCAGTCAAGGATGGGGTCGCCGCTGGCTGGTGATGCGTCTTTCGTGCTCTCTGCCCTTAGCAGACTCTTTGTGCCAGAGGCACAGTTTGACGGAGGCGTGCCGCTCCAGTAATACCTGACCGCATAATAAGGCTGGGTAATGTCCGCCGCAGCGCAGGAAGAACCGCACAGTCCGTATACCAACGTGCCTACAGACGGCGTTGAATAGGTTGTGCCGAGTGAAAGGGTCTTAAGACGATTTGCGGGATCGCCATTTGAACCATCATACTTAAACAGCCACTCTGTCCCCTCTACCAGCAGCTTCTTTGTGCCTGGCTCCATCAGGATTACCCTGTCGTTTGCCTCCAAATTCTCTCTTGAATCGCTCCATGGCGCAGTGGTGTCCGCTGTTGAGGCCGGCCCAAATGTCGGGTTAACTCCGTTTATATATGTCCATGCCTGGGCCTGCCTTGATTTCATGCCAAGGGCTGTGCCTGTCAGGGTCAATGTGTCAGGATTGTCATTCGTGGCGCTTGCAACCATTGGATTGAACCCTGTGGCGCCGTAATCCTCTGCAATCCCATATCCTGCCATGGCAATATCCCTCTCAATAATGCCCTTTGCTATGCCTGTCTCTATCTCAGTCTCCGCAACCCTGTATTCCCTTCCCGTGTGCTTAACCTGCGTAATATATGAGCTGACGACAACGGCAATTATCACTGAAAATATTGCCAGCGCAACAAGAATTTCAACAAGACTGAAACCATCGTTTTTCTTTAATAACGTCATAAGTCATTCCTTTAAAAGCGTCTATTTGCCTGCATGCCGCTTTTCATACTGCCCTGTGCTTATATATTACAGCCGTGTTTGAATACTGCTGACCGCGGTAAAAATATGAAACAGTAATCGTAATCTGCCTTATATCGTTTGTGGGTGATGATACCGACCAGTATATATTATAATTAACCGTGCCGCTTCTTATAGCCTGACTTGGATTAGGATACCTTGCATAATCGGAGGTATATAAACAGGTATTGGAGGCGCTGTATGTGTAAAGTGAATTATAATTACTGCCGCTTGCATCCGGGGTCAAACCGCATGTGGCTACACTGTCAATGGGCAGGGCAAGGAGTATCTCCGCTGTCTGGCTGGTAAGCCTTATGGAGGCATTTCTCATATCATTCTGCATATTGGTTTTGATGGAGGTGATGGTAAGCTCTAAAAGCCCGAGCACGGCAACGGTCAGGATGAATAAGGCTATCATCATCTCAATGAGGGAAAAACCTGTCTCCTGTCTACTGTATTGCGCAACTTGAGTTCGCTGCATCCCAAACCCCTTCCCTAATAGTGACATTAGCTATATTGACACACCTTATCTGACTAACCCCTGAAAACTGTATCACATAAATTCTATTGTCTTGCCCCCATATATTATCTTTAGGCAACCCCTGCTTGCTGAATATCAACACATTGCCTGTGCCGGTCGGAGGAGTTGTGGTATTCCCCAATGTAACTGTTATTCCGCTTGTCAAAATAACGTCTGTGGGATTCGCTTCTTCTGCTGTTCCGTCATATTGATAATTATCCGCTGTATTACTATCATTAAATTCAAAAACCCTATAGGCTGAACTTGAGGTAAACCGTATCCCAAAACCGCGGCTATTTGCCGCATTGCTTTTGGTCATTGCATCAACTCTTACTTTCTGCAAATCGCCGTAAAGTTGCTGCGAGGCCGCTTTGAGCTGCCGCCCTTGATAAGTATCGCGCCCCATCATGGCAATTGCCGCAATAATTGCAATAAGGGCAACCACAACGAGAAGCTCTATCAATGAAAATCCCCTTTCATCTTTTATATTCATTTGAAGAATATATTTAGCAATTTCTATGCCAGATTTTTATAAAGTTAAGTTCTTGATAAATAAAGAGATTTTTGAAGGGTCTTTCATAGGAAAACACTAAATCTTGCGTAGGTATGAAAAAAGTGCAGGGTGATTGCCATGTAAAAATAGTAGATAGTCGGCGGTAGGAGGTAGAAAAGGCTACTGTTTTGTGCACTTTGAACCATTCCATATTCCTTCCCTTATTCTGACATCAGCCAATACCAGACACCGCGCGTCGGCAATCCCTGAAAGTTGCACGATAAATGTTCTGCCGCCTCCTGCCCAGGTGGTCCCCTTTGCCAATCCCTGCTTGTTGAATATCAATACATTGGCATCGCAGCCGCTGCAAACAGCACCCACAGTGACTGTTACACCATCCGGCAGAGTTGTGCTTTTAACAAGCGCTTCTTCAGCACCACCGTCATCATGAAAGTTGTTATCCGATCCGGCAACAACCCCTGTATTATTGGGATCGTCTTGAAATTCAAAGATTGCATAAGAACTGCTTGAGTTAAGCCTTATGCCGAATCCTCTGCTGCCTCTGTTGGCAGTGCTCTTCGTCATTGCGTCAACTCTCGTCTTCTGCAGATCGCCGTAAAGCTGCATGGATGCCGCCCTTAACTGGCGGCTTCTATAAGAGCCGGATCCGGTCGTAGCAATAGCGGCAATTATCATAATAATCGCTATCACAAGCAACATCTCAATCAATGAAAAACCTTTTGAAGCATTGCTCATTTCTTCATGCTTACACTATTTCGCAAACCTTGTAACCTGTCCCGATAGACAGGTGTTTTTTACATGGTTTTGTGATATTGTTTTTTATTTTAATAAAGCGGGAAACCATCAAGGCCGTGAGGATGTACGAAAAAAGCGAAATGAGAGGGGATGAGTTTTAGAAGGATGTGTTCAAAAACTATGAAGTCAAAGCAACCCATATTCCTTTATCTTATACAAAAGCGCCCTGTGGCTTATCTCAAGGAGCTCTGCTGCCTTTGTCCTGTTGCCATGCGTCATTTCCAGAGCCTTTTTAATGAGCTCTTTTTCAATGGATTCTTCCGCCTTTTTAATGGAAAGGCCAAATCCCCCTGTATCCCCCTTTTTCAAAGGGGGAATAAAAGGGGGTTGTAAGCCCCCCTTTGGAAAAGGGGGGATGGGGGGATTTACAAACGGCAGGCTCTCCGCTTTTATTGCATCGCCATCCGAAAGTATGACCGCCCTTTCAATCACATTCTCAAGCTCTCTTACATTTCCCGGCCATGAGTAATTGCTCAAATGATTCATGGTCTCTTCGTCAACAGCCTTTATCTTTTTGCCGAACTTTTTTGCATATATATCTGAAAAATGATTTGCCAGAATCGGAATATCGGCTTGCCTTTCCCTTAGAGGAGGAAGTTTTATCGGGACAACATTCAACCTGTAAAAAAGGTCTTCCCTGAAATTATCTTTTTTGATTTCATCTGATAATTCTCTGGCTGTGGCGGCAATGACCCTGACATCTATTTTTTTGGATTTTGCATCCCCGACCTTTCTGATTTCCCCTTCCTGAAGAACGCGAAGCAGCTTTACCTGCAATTCTCTGGGGAGCTCGCCTATCTCATCTAAAAATATCGTCCCTCCATCCGCCTCTTCGAAAAGGCCTTTTTTATCCCTAACCGCATCGGTGAATGCGCCTTTGACATGGCCGAAAAGTTCGCTCTCCAGAAGTGTTGCCGGTATTGCGCCGCAGTTTATGGCAACAAATGGCTTATCCTTTCTGCTGCCGTTATAATGGATAGCCCTGGCTATGAGTTCCTTTCCTGTGCCGCTTTCGCCTGTGATTAAAACAGTTGTGTTATAGTCAGCCACTTTTTTAATGAGCTTGAATATATCAAGCATCGCCGGAGTTTCCGCTATGATATTCTTAAAATCATATTCCCTCTGAAATGCCTGTTTCAGTCTTTTATTTTCACTCTTGAGTTTCTCTCTCTCCTCTGCCTTCTTT
>JACRNK010000088.1 GCA_016234985.1 Deltaproteobacteria bacterium | reverse complement strand
TGTTTCAGATTATCTTTATCTATGTCTAAGTTCATAAACCGCAGCCTTTGAATACCACAAACAACGGCCTTTTAGGCTTCAGCCTTCAGCCTTGCCTTGGCGCTCACCCATCCGCACCATGGACAGCCGCTCTCTAAAAGTTCTTCCACAGGCTGTCTCTTTTTGCATCCGGGGCAGTTTTCCTTTAACACCATTGCCTCATTCCATGCAGCGGTTTCAAGATTTGTGCCTAAGGGAAATGTCATGCCGTATCTTGCGGCAGTCTCAAATGAGGCAATGGCCGCCCTTATCCTTATGTTGAGCAGTTCAGTGCCTGCAATGGATATGGCAATGTCCGCATTGATGACAATCCCTTTATCCAGAACCCTGTCTATCACATCCGCCAGGGTAGCGCTGTCATTCATTGTTTTAACTGTTGCCTCTGCCATTTTACTCACCTCTTGCTGCTTTTGGCGGGCAATGCCCACCTTACTGCTTTTCTGCTTTCTCCTTACCGCTTTCCTCTTCTGCCTGCTCTTTGACCTGCCGGCTGACAATGTCAATGAGTCTTATGGGAATTATCATTGTCTCTGCCGCAGCCCTTGTTACACCCACCTCAAAAGGGGCAATATCTCTTTTCCTCTTTATCAACCCTTCCATTCTCCGACCAGGTATAAGCCCCAAAAACCTGCACGCAATAATGAAGGGGAAATGGCTTACAGCCGGCATTCTTATGCTTAAACTTGTAAATGGCAACTTCATACATTTAGAGATTTTAAATTTTAAATTTTTTTCTTGTTCCCAAGTT
Source organism: Deltaproteobacteria bacterium (assembly GCA_016234985.1). Lineage (GTDB taxonomy): Bacteria > Desulfobacterota > GWC2-55-46 > UBA9637 > UBA9637 > JACRNJ01. The sequence goes on along the minus strand of JACRNK010000088.1, from coordinate 2,597 downwards.
CCAGCTTGGGAACACACTTGTTGTTGAAGCTCCAGCTTCTTTTAAAGACTTGAAGCCGGAGCTTCCAGTGCAACCCCGTTCCCAAGCTGGGGCTTGGGAACGAGAGGATTTTAAGTTTTAAATTTGCAATTTACAATCTGCAATTTACAATTCCGACTCGTTCGGGTTACGGTTCCACAGTCTCCATCCGTTTACGCATGCGCTGACGGTTAAATTCCAGCAGATTACCGCTGTCATCCAGAATCGCCTCGTATGTTGCCAGAATATCCATGCCGTCAGGGATGGAATGTTTTTCTATCATCTCAACTGATACGTGCCATCCCTTTTCATCCTTATTTGTCTTCAGTGTGGTGGCAAGTTCCAGCCCCGTAACCTTATTAAGTTTCTCCCTTGCCTTTAGAATCACATCTGTTATGTCCATTGTCATCTTGGTCTCACCTCCTTATAAATAACTCAAAACTCAAAAGTCAAATGTCAAAACTATAACTTTTAAACTCAAAACTTTTTAAAACCAGTTTTAAGGCTTTGAGTTTTAGTTTTGAGTTTTGCGTTTTGAGATTTGAGTTGCTATCTCCTCCATCCTCTCCATCAACTCTGTCTCCCTTTCCTGATATTCCTCCTCTGTTATCTCTCCCATTTCTAATTGCATTTGCAGGGCAAGCAGGGACTCCTGAATCTTTGACTCATCAAACTTCTCTGCCTCTGCTGTTTCTTTAACCCTTTCCGCCAGCCATACAACGCCGTGGACAGGGGAAAAAAGTATGTCGTCTAATAGAAATGCCATCTTTAAAATACAATTACGAATTATGAATTAAGAATTACGAAGTAACGGTTAGGTTTTTTAATTCCTAATTCGTAATTCCTAATTTTTAATTGCCCTTACTCACACCACCTTCTTAATCACAATAACATCTCCGCGCACAGAGCGCCTGGCGCCGCCCTGAATACAGTCCATCAGGGTTTCGTATGCCTGTCTTATCCCTTCAAACTTTTTTTGCGCCTCATTATCTCCCGTATTTTTATCAGGGTGGAATCCCTTGAGCATCATCCTGTAAGCAGCCTTTATTTCATTTTCTGCGGGCAGTATTGACATTCTGTTTATCCTCATAACATCCATTGCCTTCTCTATCTCATGGATATCTATCCTCTTGATTTCCATTGTGGAAAAACTATAAGGCGGAAGCGGACCTACAATCCTGAAATTTACATCTCCTCCATATCTCTCATTCATGCTGTCAATCTCTTCATACAGTTTATGTATATTGTTCCTTTGTATCAGAAACGCCACATTCATTATCATCCTATCATCCATGAGGTCATGAGTCCGGATGCCCGGGGCATATCCTTTTAAATCATCCAATATCTCATCTCGTATCCTGGCCGTTTCGCTGTCCAGCGCTATCTTAACCATCCTGCCAAGTTCTATGGCATACGATGGAAATTCATTTGACGGTTTTAATGCCGCCTCCTCTTTAAACATCTTTATATCCCTGTTTTTTCCAAGCTCCTTTATTACCTCATCCAGATTATTCCATAACGCCAGAACCTCAACCTGCGTCTTTCCATCCATTGATAGAATGGCATCCTTGAATCCGGAATAGCCTATATCCAATATTTCCATAATCTCTTTCTCATCCATTGCAATGGTTCCAAATTTTACAGGGATGACTGTAGAGGCTTTCATAATGCCCTCTATAACAGATTGATGCTCGGTCAAATAACGGATAAGTGTCTCCCTGTCAGATGTGGCGCTGTATGCTGCAAAAGGGACATCCTTTACCACTGCGGAAATATCCTGATAAGGGATGGAATAGACATCATCGTTTGATTTTGAAACCACCTTATGATGATTGCTATTTGCAATACAATAAATGTGTTTAGCCATAAATCTATTTCCTCTTTCTTACAGACTCCACTGCCCTCTCAAAGTTTGCCATAGAGATGGTTAATTCCTCCATATCCCTGTCTTTAATACTCAGGAACTTCCTTATTGCCAGAAGCGCTGCCTCCCTGCATATTGCCTCTATGTCAGAACCTGCCATGCCATTGGTCATCATTGTCAGGGCATTAAGAGCCACATCTTCAGCAAGGGGTTTTCCCCTTGTATGGATCTTGAATATCTCAAGCCTTGCCTTTTCATTGGGTACGGGCAGTTCACATATCACATCAAATCTGCCTGTCCGGAGAAGGGCAGGGTCAATGATGTCCATCCTGTTTGTGGCAGCCAGAACCACCACGCCCTTTAATTCCTCTATGCCGTCCATTTCTGTAAGGAACTGGCTGATGACCCGCTCAGTAACATGGGAATCACCGCCTCCCCTTGTGGGAACAAGCGAATCTATCTCATCAAAAAACATAATACACGGCACTGCCTGTTTTGCCTTATGAAAGACCTCCCTTACCCCCCTCTCGCTCTCGCCAACCCACTTTGATAATATCTCCGGACCCTTGATGGATATAAAATTGACCTCGCTTTCGGTGGCAAGCGCCTTTGCCATCATGGTCTTTCCTGTGCCCGGGCTGCCGTGCAAAAGTATGCCCTTGGGGGGTCTTGTCTTTGCATATCTGAAGAGTTCAGGGTGTTTTAACGGCAGTTC
>JACRNK010000082.1 GCA_016234985.1 Deltaproteobacteria bacterium | reverse complement strand
TCACTGACCCCAAGCAACTCTGTTGCTTCCATGACGGTTATCTCTTGCAATACTGTCTTCAGAATCACTTCTCCTCTCTTTATTTCTTTCATTGTCAAGGTCACTTTTTCCATATCCTGACATTATCACCTTGCAGTTATACCCTGACAGATTCACTTTGCTACTACACAAATATTAAAAAAGGGGTGAAATATCGCTTGTAAAGTGATATATTTCTTTTTTCAAATTCAGACTTCCGCTTTTTTAAAGCAAGCCAATATGACCAGACGATATAATGCCCTCTCTGATTTTTTAAAAAATAAATTTGCCTGCAAGGTCTTCAAGGTTTCCCTGAATGCCGGCCTCACCTGTCCAAACAGGGACGGCGCAAAAGGCGCAGGCGGGTGCGTTTACTGCAACTCTGACCCGATGATGCCTTTGAATTACAGCAGCGGCATGGGAATAAGAGAACAGCTTGAACAAGGCATTGCATATATAAAAAAAAGGCATAATAATGCGGAAAGATTTATCTCTTATTTTCATATACACACGAACACCTATGCGCCTGTTGCGGCATTGGAAAGATTTTACCGGGAAGCATTAGACCATCCTCATGTTGTCGGCATGGCTGTTTCAACAAGGCCGGACTGCGCGGATAATGAGGTTTTAGATTTACTGGCAAAACTGGCTAAGGAGAAATTCCTCTGGCTTGAATTGGGTCTTCAGTCATCGCACAATAGAACACTGGAACTCATCAACAGGCGCCACACTGTTGAAGATTTTACCGATGCCGTTAAAAGGGCGAATGAAAGAAAAATTCCTGTATGCGGCCATGTAATCCTCGGCCTTCCCGGCGAAAACAAAGAAGATATGCTTGCAACTGCGAGATTTCTTGCTAATCTTAAAGTGTGGGGCATAAAACTCCACCACCTTCATATACACAAAGGCACGAAACTTGAAGAAATGTATAAGAGGCAGGGGGTCAAACCTCTGGGGCTTGAGGAATATGCGAATCTGGCCATAGATTTTTTACAGGAGATTCCAGAGGATGTCATAATACATAGGATCTGCGGCGACACGGCAAGAAGATTTCTGGTCGCCCCGGACTGGAGCGTGAATAAATTTATAATGGTTGACACCATTCATAGAATCCTGGAGCAAAGAGACGCTTATCAGGGCGCAAATCCCCGATAGAGACACTCGGGGACAAGCATATAAAAAAACAAAAAAACTCAAAGGAGGTTTTCATGTCTGACCCGCGTGTAGAGAGGCTCGCCGACATTCTTGTCAATCATTCCATGAAGGTAAAAAAGGGGGAACGGGTCTTGATAGGCTCATCTTCGGAGCTTGCAAAACCGCTTGTGCTTGAGGTTTATAAAAAAGTCCTCAAGGCCGGCGGCCATCCAACCGTTAATATTGCATTTGAGGAGACGGCAAATATCTTTTATAACATGGCTTCAAAAGAACAGCTTCTGGATTTTCCCAAGGCAAAATTCTTTGAGGCTAAAAATCTTGACTGTGTTGTGAATATAAGGGCTGCGGTAAATAAAAAGGCCCTTTCCAATGTTGACTCACAGGCAATCAGTCAGCGCAGCAAGATTTTGATGCCCATACAGGAGGAGATTGTCAACAATAAACGCTGGGTAATCTGCAACTTTCCGACAAATGCCCTTGCCCAGGAAACTGATATGTCTCTGGAGGAGTATGAAGATTTCCTCTACGGCGCAACCAATATAAACTGGGGCAAGGTGAAGAAAGAGGAGATGCGGCTAAAAAAGGTTTTAGATAAGGGCAAGATTGTGAGGATAGCCGGCAAGGATACGGATTTGTGCCTCAGCATAAAAGGGAGAAAGGCAATCCCATGTTTTGGCGAAAGGAATATGCCTGATGGAGAGGTGTTTTTATCGCCTGTAGAAAACTCTGCTGAAGGCGAAATATATTACGATCTGCCTGCGATATATCAGGGCAAAGAGGTTCTGGGCATCCGCTTGAAATTTAAAAATGGCAAGGTTATTGAGGCGTCAGCGGCAAAAAATGAAAAATTCCTCATTGCAATGCTTGATACGGATAAAGGCGCGCGGTATCTCGGCGAAATCGGCATAGGCACAAATTACGGCATAAAGCATTTTTCCAAGGATATTTTATTTGACGAAAAAATCGGCGGCACGGTTCATCTGGCTGTTGGCAGGTCGTATAAAGACGCAGGCGGCAAGAATGAATCCGCCATCCACTGGGACATGATAAAGGATTTGAGAAACGGCGGGGCGATATATGTTGACGGGAAAGTCATTCAGAAAAACGGGAGGTTTGTCATATAAATCTAATCTTTTTCTTTGCTCCCGACCCACCCCTTTATCCCCTCCCTGGAGGGGAAGGGGGTGGGTCATTGCCTTCATCGGACTTTGAGAATATAAAACCGCAATAGGGGCATGGGTTTGGCTCATAAGGGGCTGCGGTCCATGAGTGATTCTTGCATTTTGGGCATATCATCTTTTCTGCCATCTTATTCGCCTTTTACCGCCTTTAGCCCCGAAGGCCTCGTAAGCCTGAATTTCAGCTCGCCGTAAGGCCATTCTTCAATCTTTTCAAATACTGCAAGCCCATACTTTTCAAGAGAGGTTATGCTTGATTTAAGCTTCTTGAGCGCCGTCAATCTTCTCCCTATCTTTTCTACTTCTCCAAAACTTATTTTGCATGGGATATCAACAGCATCCGCGCTTGCAAGGAGCAGTACGTATAGCTTTAACTCTCCATTTGACAGGAGATGAAAAAAGTCTGAATTGCTTAAATATCTCAAGAGTTCTATCTTATCCATAGAAGCCATTGCCGTAAAATAGGATAAATAGTCTATCTTGTCAAGCAAAAAAGGATAATACATCAAAATTCATTTAAGTTGACAATATATGCGAAAGTGGATATTTTTAATTGCTATGATAAAGGAACACTTGGGGGAAAGACTGCGTGAGATAAGACATTCTAAGGGGCTTACCCAGAAGGCCCTGGCTGCTATGATAGGCATGGATTACACATACATCGGAAAGATAGAACGCGCAGAACAGCTTCCATCCCTCGGAATTCTGATAAAGATTTCCGATGCCCTTTCACTACCTCTTAACCGCTTCTTTATGGACGAATCAACCTTAAGGTTGATTAATCTCCTGCCTGCGGAAGGATACAGGGCTGCCGGAAAAACGGAAATGCAGGAGCTTTTGAGGATATTGGAAGATATCCGCGAAGAAGATATCCCGCTTCTCATAGAAATAGTCCGGGTGTTGAAGAAACACAGAGAGGATAAATATAAGCTGCCGATAGCGGCAGAGCCTCCGGCAACATATAAGAGGCTTAAAAAGGGGAAAGACCCTCTCTAAAGGCAAGAGGATGGGTGATGAATATTTACGATGTCATCATAGTCGGCGCAGGGCCTGCCGGCATTTTTGCGGCGCTTGAACTCATTTCGGCTAAAAAAAATCTCAAGATTCTTCTTCTTGAAAAAGGCGATGACCTCCTTGACAGGAAGGCTAATGACATATTCCAGGGCTTCGGCGGGGCAGGCACTTTCAGCGACGGGAAGCTCAATCTCTCTACAGCCGTTGGCGGGTTTTTAACTGATTATATTGGAGAAGGTGCGCTTGAATCTCTCATAGATTATGTTGACAAGATATTCATAAAATACGGCGCCCCGCAGGAACTCCACGGCACAGATGAGGAAGAGGTAAAGAGGCTGGAAGAGGTTTCCGCGAGAAACGGCTTAAGGCTTTTACCTTTCAAGATAAGGCATCTCGGCACAGACAGATGCTTTGCGCTTCTCAAGAATTTGAGACAGGACATCAATGCGCAAATTGATATTCTATTCAACTGCGAAGCAGTAGAGATATTAAAACAAGGTGATAAGGCCACCGGCGTGAAGACTAATGACGGCAAAGAGTTCCTTGGAGAATTTATAATCCTTGCGCCCGGCAGAAGCGGCTCTCACTGGCTGAGCCAAGAATCAAAAAGACTCGGCCTTTCCATCGGCAACAACCCTGTTGACATCGGTGTTAGAGTTGAGGTTCCTGCGTCCATTATGAGGCCGCTAACAGATGTGATGCACGAGGCAAAGCTTTTATTTTACTCCAAGCGGTTTGACGACATGGTAAGGACATTCTGCATGAACCCTTACGGCGTTGTGGTAAAAGAAAAGCACAAAGACTTCTGCACAGTAAACGGCCACAGCTTTTCTACAAAAAAATCCAATAACACAAACTTTGCAATCCTTGCCTCCACAACATTTACAGAGCCGTTCCATGAGCCAATTGCATACGGCCAGTATATTGCAAAACTTGTCAATCTGCTTGGCGAAGGGATTATTGTTCAGAGGCTGGGAGACCTGCTTCAAGGCAGGAGGTCTACACCCGAAAGGATTAAAAAGGGGAGTGTCAAACCGACACTGGCAGATGCCACACCCGGCGATCTTTCCTTTGCAATCCCCTACCGCTACATATCAGACATCCTTGAGATGCTGGAGGCCCTTGATAAAATTGTGCCCGGTGTTTACTCAACATCCACGCTTCTTTACGGCGCAGAGGTGAAGTTTTATTCCATGCGGCTCAAGCTTACAAACAATCTTGAGACTGAGGTTAAAAACCTGTTTGCAGCAGGCGACGGCGCAGGAATCACAAGAGGAATCATCCATGCAGCAGTGTCTGGGGTTGTGGCAGCAAGAGAAATAGCGAGAAGACTCTCTGTGAATATTTGACTTTTTCAAAACAGCGCGCTAATATGGTCTTAATTCTGGTCAACCTAAATGGAGGTTTATGAATATGAAGACATTGTCGCTTTCGGAGGCTAAAATGAAATTGAGCGGGCTGGTGGAGGCTGTCAGCGCTACTGATGAAGAAGTGGTAATTACAAAAAATGGCCGTCCTGCAGCGGTTATGATAAGCCCTGATGAATTTGATAGTTTAAAAGAAACTATTGCTATCAGATCCGATTCAGGATTGATGGATGAGATCAAAAAAGGGCTTGCGGCATTAAAAAGCAAAAAGGCAAAGCTGTACACCCTTGATGAATTATTCAAATAATTCATCCGGAAATTATACAGATGCTATATAAGCTCATCGTTACGGATAATGCAACAGAACTCATCCGCAGCCTGCATCCACATCTCAAGAAAAAGGTCAGGTCGTCTTTGCAAACAATTCTGTCAGATCCATATTCTGGGAAAGTCTTAAAAGATGAGCTATCGGGTTTAAGGAGCTTTAGGGTAAGCAAATTCAGGATAGTCTATAAGGTTTATGGTAAGCAGATTGAAATTGTTGCAGTTGGCCCGCGCAAGCACATATATGAAGAAACTTTTAGGTTGATGAAGGAAGAAAGGGGAAAGTAAGGTCGTAGACGGTCAGCTCTACTTTCTTGCCGTTACGAAATATATTGACCTCATTGCGCGTTCACTTCGCATAGTATTTATCAGAAAATGCAAATGCATTTAGGGGGATTAGCAGCACTCTCCCGTATTATCCCCACATCCGCAGGAAGGCTCGCCTCCGGTAAGCATGCCGTTTATGATCGCGGCTGCGCAGCCTACACCTGCATTTACTGTAATTGCCCCATATGCGCAGTTTCGCGCACACGCTCCGCATTCCATGCACTTGTCTTTATCGCTTAATGCAGCCTTTTTGCCGTTCACAATAATAAAGACCGCGTGAGGGCATACCTCAACGCACCTTCCGCAACCTGTGCATATATCGGAAAAGAATTTAAGGCTTGTCACATTAGCGAGATATTTCACAGAAGCCCCCATTGATTCAATTTAAACAATACCAACAGAACAATGGAAATGAAAGCCGCGGATATATAAACCGGCATGGCGAATCTGAGTTCCTTTTTAACACCGGACATGCCGGTAAAAACGGTTGATCCGGTAAATTGCAGGGCAATATATGAGCTTGCCAGCGGAAAGAATAAAAATGAGAAAACAGCGGTAGGCGCGGCAATGGAAATATTTTTTATGCCGAGAAAGGTGAAAGCAAGCCCGATAATCCAGCCTTTAACGGCAAATGACCTGAACGGCACAAAAGGCAGGAGCAACGGCGTAACCAATGCGCCTGATAGAACCGCCAAAAATCCGAGGAGAAAAAACGGCAGTCCGTTTGCCAGGCCGTCTTTGAATATGATTCCAGACGGTTTCAGGCCCATGATGAAAAACATGAGAAACGCATAGAGTGCATATATTTTGAGGGCCGGGATCATCTCCATAGGCGTAAGAACCAGCCTGTCCCACACGGTAAATTTGATCCTCCGCATTTCTTCCGTTGCTTTGTATCCGGCATCAAGATATTGACGAATATCCCGCGCATCAACAGGGCCATAGGAGATTCTGAACCCGGTCTTTTGTTGAACAATATGGGCTGCAATCCCAGGCGCGCCAAGTTGCGGAACTATAATTCTCTTATGGCTCACCGCTTTTTCCAATTGAGATTCGCTAATCCGTTTTATGAGCTCATCAGTGCCGAATGTGCCTTTACCTGCCGCACACCAGACATTGATGCCTTTTGTGTCCAGCGCGAGAATCCATGCATTCATCCCCTTTAAAGCGCGCCTCAGGATATCAAAGCTCATTTTGTAATTTGCGCTCACAAAGACATCGGAATTTTTATCGGGATTGCCAGCAGCGTAAAGACCGGGCTTGACTGTATATGAATTCCTGAAAGAACTTACCCTGCACCTTATTTGCCCGAGATAATCCCTCCACGTCCATTCAGCAGATACCCTCCTGACTATGGAAGGCACAAACCCTATTGCAGGCGCTTCCGGTTTGCTGCAACACGGCAAATTATCCGATGTGTCTTTGGTTTGAGGGCCGCAGCAGGAAACATTTTTCATGCTTTCTCCTGTTTTTGAGATTTTCATTTTGTTGCCGCGCTCTTGCTAACTGCCAATTGTAATGATACCATAAACTTGTTATGAACAACATCTCCATCATGCTTGTAGAGCCGCAAAGCGCAGGCAATATCGGCTCTGTTGCGCGGGCTATGGAGAATACCGGCTTCTCCAATCTTGTGCTTATTAACCCTGTTGATTATAAGAACAACGAGGCGTATTCCATGGCGTGCAACGCCTG
>JACRNK010000081.1 GCA_016234985.1 Deltaproteobacteria bacterium | reverse complement strand
GCTTCAAGGTTTTCGCCGATGCTGCTAAAAAAGGCGGCGTAGTAAAGGCGCTCAATGCAAAAGGCTGTTCGGAATTTTCCAGAAAAGAGCTTGATGAGCTCACGGCTGTGGCAAATTCTTACGGCGCAAAGGGACTTGCATGGGTGAAGATTACTTCAGAGGGATGGCAGTCTCCGATTGCAAAATTTCTAACAGATAACGAAAAGCATGAAATAGCAAAAACCCTTGACGCAAATACAGGAGACCTGCTTTTATTCGGCGCAGATGTTCCCAAGACAGCCAATACAGCCCTCGGAAGGGTCAGGTTAGACCTTGCCAAAAGGCTCAACCTTATTCCAAAAGGCACATTTAATCTTGTATGGGTTACTGATTTTCCGCTTTTGGAATTTGATGAGACGGAAAAAAGATTTGTCGCTGTTCATCACCCGTTTACCGCGCCTCTTGATGAAGATATAGAGAAAATGGACACCACTCCTCTTGATGTCAGGGCAAAGGCGTATGATCTGGTGTTGAACGGCACGGAGATAGGCGGTGGAAGCATCAGGATTCACAGACAGGATATTCAATCCATGATATTCAAGAAGTTCGGCATAAGTGAAGATGATGCAAGGCAAAAATTCGGCTTTCTCCTGGACGCCCTTTCATTCGGCGCGCCGCCTCACGGAGGCATTGCATTCGGCCTGGACAGGCTTGTCGCAATCTTGTGCGGAGCAGAATCCATAAGAGATGTTATCGCGTTTCCAAAGACCCAGAAGGTGACCTGCCTTATGACCGATGCGCCGTCGGCTGTGGATAAAAAGCAGTTGGATGAGTTGTTTTTGAGGGTGAAGACACAGTCGTAAGTGGTAAACAGTTCACGACTTACGGAATGGTCATTTCCAAACTTATATCCACAGCCATTGCCGAATGTGTCAATGCGCCAACGGATATAAAATCAACACCTGTCTTTGCTATTTCTCTGATATTTTTCAAATTGACGCCGCCTGATGCCTCAATCAGAGCGGCTTTTCCGATAATCTTTACCGCTTGCTTCATGAGGGATGGCTTCATATTATCCAGCATGATCACATCCGTGCCTGCGATAAGCGCCTCTTTCACCTCATCCAGGTTTTTCGCCTCAACCTCAATAAGCATATCCTTTGGCGCATGTTCCCTTGCCCTGAATACCGCTTCAGCAATGCTGCCTATCGCTGCAATATGATTATCCTTTATCAAGACAGCGTCGCAAAGCCCGAATCTGTGATTAAAACCGCCGCCCATCCGCACGGCGTATTTTTCAAGAATCCTTAAGCCCGGCGTGGTTTTTCTTGTGTCAAGTATTTTGACCTTAAAGCCTTTTACATTATTTACAAACCGGCTGGTTAACGTCGCAATGCCGGAAAGCCTCTGTAAAAAATTCAGGGCAACCCGCTCGCCTGTAAGGATAGCGGAAATCCTGCCGGAAACCGCGGTAATGGCCGCGCCTTTCCTGACATTATCGCCATCTTCTGCAAGCGCTTTAAATTCAATCTTTGCGTCGATAGTCTTAAATACAGCCTCTGCAATGAGAATCCCTGCAACAACAATATCCTCTTTTGCAACTATCTCCGCGCTGCCATTTGCGTTTCTATCCACCACCGCCATTGTGGTTATATCGCCGGAGCCAATATCTTCGGCAAGGGCGGTCTCTATAATATCCTGAATGCTGTAAGCTGTCTCAATGTGTTTATTTCCCATTTTTACCTCTCTTTATCCTCTCTAATCCCTCTTCCAACTTTATCTTCTTCTGTATGAGTTCCTCAACCCTTGCCTTATCCTTTTCAACAACCTCTTTTGGCGCCCTCTCGATAAAATCAGCGCTTGATAATCTTTTATTCAGACCTTCAATCTCTTTCTCTGTTTTTTCTATGTCCCTGGCAAGCCTTTTCGCTTCCTCGTCAAAGTTTATCAGACCTTTGAGCGGCACAAATATTTCTACACTGTCCGCCTGAATCTTGAGATGCGATACCTTTGCCAATCCTTTGATATATTTTTCGCCTGCTGTCAGCAATGTTCCGGCTGCGTCATCGGCGCAAAGACAAATCGCCTCAATCTGCGCCGCAGGAGCCACATTCATTTCGCTGCGAATATTTCTGATTGCCTTTATTACATCCATAATCAAAAGCATATCCCGCATCGCATCAGGATAATCTTCTTCTGCTTTTGGAAACGGTTGCTGCATGATACTGGTGGGCGCAGCCCACCCTACGCCCGACTCCTGACTCCTGACTCCTGACTCTCCGGGCAGCACATCCCAAATTTCTTCTGTAATAAACGGCATTATAGGATGAAGGAGCTTCAAGGAGTCTTTTAAAACCATTAGCAAAATATACTGTGCTGTATTTTTTCTCTCTTCGCCGTTTTCCCCGCGCAAATCCAGTTTAATCAGCTCCACATACCAGTCGCAGACTTCATGCCAGATGAACTGATATGCGCTGTTTGCCGCATCGTTGAACCGGTAAGATTCAAGAGCAGATGTTACATCTTTAATGGATGTATTCAATCTTGTCAATATCCATTTGTCGGCGAGAGAAATCCCCCCTAGCCCCCCTTTGTTAAAGGGGGGGATGGGGGGATTTGTATTTTCTATATTCATCAGAGTAAACCTTGCCAGATTCCATATCTTGTTGCAAAAATTCCGGTAGCCCTCAATCCTTTCTTCCGCCAGTTTTACATCTCTGCCCTGCGCTGCCATTGCAGCCAAGGTAAATCTGAATGCATCTGTGCCGTATTCATCCATGATGACTAGCGGGTCAATAGCATTTCCCTTGCTCTTGCTCATCTTCTGGCCTTCGGCGTCGCGCACCAGCGCGTGGATATACACATCTCGGAAAGGTTCGGCATTCATAAACTTTAATCCCATCATCATCATGCGCGCGACCCAGAAAAAGATGATGTCAAATCCGGTAACGAGCGCGGAAGTGGGATAATATCGCTGCAATGCCTTTGTATCTTCCGGCCAGCCCAAAGTTGAAAACGGCCAAAGCGCGGATGAGAACCATGTGTCAAGAACATCGTTGTCTCTTGCTATATCCGTGCTGCCGCAGGCAGTGCATGTTTTTGGTTCATCCCTTGAAACAATGGGTCGTGCCTTTATTGAAAAATGCTTTTCACAGTGGACTTCGTAAATCTCGTTTTTATTGCACTTCAGGCAATACCATGCCGGTATCTGATGTCCCCACCAAAGCTGCCGCGAGATGCACCAGTCCTTGATATTCCGCATCCATTCAAAGTAGGTGTTCTCCCATCCCTGCGGAATTATCTTTGTCTTGCCTTGTTCAACCGCCTTCATTGCCTCATCTGCCAGCGGCTTCACCTTCACATACCACTGCGGAGACAGATACGGCTCAATCACGGTTCTGCACCTGTAGCACTTGCCCACTGCATGTTTGTGGTCATCGGACTTTGTGAGGAAGCCATTCTCTTTCAGAATGTGAATTACCTTTTCCCTCGCCTTGTGCGCGTGAAGGTCTGAAATCTCCTGCATGACATCGGAATCTACATCAGGGATATTCGGCTTGATATGCGCCCGCTCATTGAATATGGCAATGCGCTTGAGGCCGTGCCTGTTTCCTGCCTCAAAGTCGTTAAAATCATGGGCTGGCGTAATCTTTACCGCGCCGGTGCCGAATTCCAAATCTACAAGAATGGAATCGCCTATCACCGGAATCCTGCGGCTGGTGAGTGGCAGTAAAACCTCTTTGCCGATAAATTTATTATATCTCTCATCATCAGGATGCACGGCAACTGCCGTGTCGCCGAGCATTGTTTCAGGCCGCGTGGTGGCAACGGTCAAAAAATCACCCCCACCCTTACCCTCCACCTTCAAGGGGGAGGGGAGGGAGGGGGCAAGCGGATAACGGACATGATAAAGTTTACCAGAGGTTTCTTCATGTTCAACTTCTATGTCAGAAAGCGCAGTCAGACACCTCGGACACCAGTTGATGAGCCTCTCGTCCCGGTATATCAATCTTTCTTCATAAAGCCGGACAAAAACCTCCCGAACCGCCTTGCTCAGTTCAGGACTCATGGTAAACTGTTCACGCGACCAGTCGCACGATGCGCCGAGTCTCTTAAGCTGATTGATGATCGCCCCGCCGGACTCCTCCTTCCACTGCCAGACCCGCTCTATGAAATTTTCCCTGCCGAGGCTGTGCCGGTC
>JACRNK010000031.1 GCA_016234985.1 Deltaproteobacteria bacterium | reverse complement strand
CGTCCTTGCCCACATATTTGCCGGCAATAAAGCCTAACCTCTCGGTCGATGCAACGGCAGTAATCTCTTTATCCTTCTTTCTATAGACCGAGGTTATCATATATCTGCTTGTGGCGCCTATGAGCGCCAGAAGGCAATAGGTCTCTTCTGGACATGAAAGCATAATAGATTTATTCTCTTTTACATCCAGCACATTGAAACAAAAACCATCCGCCATAGACGGGTCAATTACAAGGCCTGCTGTATTAAACGGGTCTCCGAATATCTTGTAAAGCGGCAGATTCCACGCGCCCGAGGATGTCTTGTCCGCCATAAATACGATTACCGGCTCGCTCTTTCGTTCAACAAATTCCATCTCGGCAACGCCAGGCCCCATGCCCTTTACCGTTCCTGTAAACGCATCTTTCAATAAATCCTGACCCGCGCCGTAGAGCTTTAATTCCTTTGCGGCCTCTGTGCAGGCAGTAAATATATTCCATGCAAGCTCATGTATGGCTTTATTATCGCACCCTTTGTCGTGGGTCATAATAAGTTCAAGGTCATCTCCGCATCTTATTACATGGAAGTCTGCAACAACCCCTTTGTCCTTGGCATTGCCAAGTTTTTCTTTTGCCATATCCAAAAGCGCCGGGTGAAAACTGGAATGGCCTACAAAACCGCCCACATCGGCCTTGATAACGCTTATCGTAATCTTTTTCCCATTCGCCATTATAAAGCCTCATTGGCAGGCTGATTTTTCAGCCATACAATTAAATTGAGTATAGCAGAGGTTGTCAATATGGACAAGTTATTTTAGGGTTGTTGCAAATTGTTTTACTGCAATCTAACCAATTTTCTCAGTATCGCAACCTGTATGCCGGTTCCCTCAAAAAAGGGCAGGAGGTTTTTAGGGTCCTCTTTCCTTGTAAAAAAGCGCGGGTCTTTTGTGGCAAACATCCCTTCTTTAACCACAGGGTCAGGCTCATCAGGCGGCGTGAAATGCACCGGGATAAACAGCTTTGGCTTTATGATTTTAACAGCCTCTATAATATCTTCTGTTTTTATTGTATAGGTATTATCGCAGATGGGGAGTATTGCTGAATCAATATGCTTAAGCCCTTCCATCTCTTTTGTAAGAGATGTATCGCCTGCAAAATAGATTTTCCGGCCTTTAAGCTCAATCAAAAATCCGCACCCTTCGCCTTTTATATGAAACCCTCTTTTGGTATATGCCTCCGTGCCGGTAATCTTTACCCCTGCCAGATCTATTGTCTGGCCTATCTTTACTGTGCAAACGGCTTTTATATCCTGCACGCAGTACTTGATATAACTTTCATGAAATGCGGCGAGCTGTGTCTTTTCGTCTCTTATTGACGCAACAAATTCAGGCAGACAGTGGTCAACATGATGGTGTGTTATGAGGATTAAGTCGGCCTTTGGAGGGTTTTCGTCAAGCAGAACAGGGTCTGTATATATTACAAACCCGTCATCCGCAGTCATCCGCACGGTTGACTGGCCGAGCCATTCGTATTTTATGCCGTT
Organism: Deltaproteobacteria bacterium; assembly: GCA_016234985.1. Taxonomy (GTDB): domain Bacteria; phylum Desulfobacterota; class GWC2-55-46; order UBA9637; family UBA9637; genus JACRNJ01. Next base: position 9,114 of record JACRNK010000031.1, on the reverse strand, counting down.
TAATAAAACAAAGTCCTTTTCTTCAGTTATCATATATTGACTTGCTCATAACCTGTGCTTTTTCTAACTTTACCACTGTGCCAAATGTCTGTCAATAATGTCACATAAAAATCGATGTCTATTCTTTGGTGTCAATAAAATCGGCACATATTGAAAATCTATTCCATATCTGCTATTTTGGAACAATGGCGCTTCATCTGGCAATAGACGGTTACAATCTTACAGGGGTTATGACAATGCCCGGCCAAATCGCGACAGATTTGGAAGGCACGAGAGAAGAGCTTATTAAAAGACTTCAGGCATACAAACGGCTGAAAGGGCACAGAATAACCATTGTGTTTGACGGCAAAAGGTCAGGAAGTTTCTCCAGGGCAAGGATGAATCAAGGCGGCATTGAGATTGTCTTTTCTAAAGACGGCGAAGAGGCAGACCAGATTCTAAAAGAAATGGCAAAGAAGGAAAGGCATGGCATAACCATTGTCACATCTGACAGGGCGATTGCCTCTTTTGCAGAAGCCCACGGCTCCGTTACAATACCGTCAGATGAGTTTGACGCGATATGCGCTATGGCTATTTACAGCGATATGAAGGGCGTTATAGATGAAGACGAGGAAGAAGATACATCAACGAAGAAAAGCGGGAACCCAAGGAAAGCATCCAAACAGGAAAGGAAACGGCTTCAAAGGATAAAGAAACTGTAAGCGGCATGGTTCGACAGGCTCACCATAACAATGTCACCCTGAGCCTGTCGAAGGGTTAAGTATTATCAGGTTTTTTTCTGCCAATCTTATTTTCAGTTCCCTGAATAAGTCTTTTAATATTGTCCGAATGCTTTAAAATAATGAAAACAGCTATTATTGCGGCAAGCGGGACATACGGTTGACTGGATGTAAAGAAACTAAATAGCACAGGTACAGAGGCTGCGGCAATGATTGAGCCGACGGATACATATCTGAAGATTGCAGCTATGATTATAAACAGGACAAGCGCAAGAACCGCCTGCAAAGGTCCGATAGCCAAAAAAACCCCCAGAGCTGTAGCAACGCCTTTGCCTCCCCTGAATTTCAAAAACAGAGGGAAAAGATGGCCTAAAAATACCGCAAGTCCCGCAATGCTTACCTCTTTTGGAGAATTGCCGAAGATATAAAATGCGAGCAAGATTATCAAAAACCCCTTAAGCACATCTCCAATTAAGGTGATAATACCCGCAGCCTTGCCCGCTGCCCTTCCAACATTTGTCGCCCCTATATTGCCGCTGCCCACAGTCCTTGGATCGGCGGCTCCAAGGAGTTTGGCTACAATAATGCCTGTTGGGATTGAGCCGATGAGATAGGCTGTAATTGCTAATAATAACATTTCTATATTCATAAAATCCCCTCGTCTGCAAAACTCATATACCTTCCGTCTCCGATTATTATATGGTCAAGCACCTTTACGCCGACAAGCTCTCCAACCTCTTTCAGCCGCTTTGTTATATCTTTATCTTCCCTGCTCGGCGCGGGGTCTCCTGATGGGTGATTATGCACAAGGATTACGGCTGCCGCAGAATCCCGTATCACCGGGTTAAACACCTCTCTCGGATGCACAACGGAAGATGTAAGGCTGCCCTCCGAAATTCTGATGTCTCTCAGCATCCTGTTTTTCCCGTCGAGAAGCACGGCAATAAAAACCTCTTTCTTTTTTGAGCGCATGGGCTCGTGAAAATGATTGAAGACCTGCTTTGAATTCTGGCTTCGCATGGTCAAGGGCGCTTTTCCCTTTTGCGCCTGTTCTTAAGATTATTGCCAGCAGTTCCGCAGAGGATAAATTTTCCGGCCCTAATTTTACAAGTTTCTCTCTGGGTCTGTCGTCTTCAGGCCAATCTTTGATTGTTTGGGGGTATTTGATTTCCACGCTATTCCACCGTCACGCTCTTCGCCAGATTCCTCGGCTGGTCAACATCCGTGCCTTTGAGCACGGCAATATGATAAGCAAGCAATTGGAGCGGAATGGTTAAAAGAATCGGGGAAAGGTGATGGCTTGCAACCGGCACGGCTATTACATCGTCAGCCTTTTTAGCTGCCTCGTTATCGCCTTCATTAACTATGGCGATTATCTTTCCTCCCCGCGCCTTTACCTCTTCCATATTGCCGAGTATCTTAGGATATGTCGCATCCTTGGGCGCAAGAACTACAACCGGCATATCCTCATCTATCAGCGCAATAGGGCCGTGCTTCATCTCGCCTGCAGGATACCCTTCCGCATGGATATACGAAATCTCTTTCAGTTTCAGCGCGCCCTCAAGGGCAACAGGATAATTTATGCCCCTGCCGAGATATAAAAAATCCCTGAAATGAAAATATCTCTTTGCAATGGCTTCTATCTCAGGTTCGTGGGAGAGGATGGTTTCTATCTTTTTGGACAGCCGGACAAGTTCCTGAATAAGATCCCTTGCCATGTCCGCTTTTATGCTGCCAAGTTTAATTCCAAGGTTCAGGGCCAAGAGATACAAGGCTGTAAGCTGGGTGGTAAATGCCTTTGTGGATGCAACGCCTATCTCAGGCCCTGCGTGGGTATAAATAACGTTATTTGATTCCCGCGCAATGCTGCTTTCTATTACATTGCAGATGGAGATAACCCTTGCCCCTTTTCTCTTTGCCTCTTTTATCGCAGCCATAGTATCTAATGTTTCGCCGGACTGGGATACGGCTACTACAAGGGTCTTTTTATCCGCAAGCGGGTTTCTGTATCTGAATTCAGAGCCAAGGTCAACCTCTGACGGAATCCTTGTAAACTCCTCTATGAGAAATTTTCCCACAAGGCTTGCGTGCCATGAAGTCCCGCACGCAATAAGATATATCCGCTCTATTGCCTTTAAATCCTTTTCTGTGAGCTCAAAGCCGTCAAGGATGATATTTCCTGCCTCTTCGGAAATCCTCCCCCTGAATGTGTCTGCCACAGCCCTTGGCTGCTCAAATATCTCCTTGAGCATGAAATGCCGGTAGCCGCCTTTTTCAGCCATCACAGGGCTCCAGTCTATCTCCTTGGGGGTCTTTCTTAGCTCTTTGCCGTCAATGGTTTTTATATCTATCTCGTTCTTTGTTATGGTGACAATCTCTCCGTCATCCAGAAATATCATCTTCTTTGTATGGCTTAATATTGCAGGTATGTCGGATGCAATAAACCCCTCGCCGTCTCCAAGGCCGACCACCAGAGGACATTCCATGCGCGCGCCGATGATTTTATCCGGCTCATCCTTTGATATGACCACAATGGCATAAGAGCCTTTAACCTGCTTCAAGACCTCTCTTACAGAATCCTCAAACCCTTTGCCTGCCTTGATTTGGCTGGATATGAGATGTGCGAGGATTTCCGTGTCCGTCTCGGATTTGAAAACTGCGCCCTGTTTTTTAAGCTCCTCTTTTAAGGCGAGATAATTTTCTATAATGCCGTTGTGCACAACCGCAACGCCGGATTCTATATGCGGATGGGCATTCTCTTCGGACGGCCTTCCGTGCGTCGCCCAGCGGGTGTGGCCGATGCCGATGTGGCCCTTTATCGGATGGCCGTGAACCTTTTTCTCAAGGTTGATAAGTTTGCCCACGCTCCGGCGCACCTCTATCTTTTTGCCGGCGTCAATAATGGCAACGCCCGCAGAATCGTATCCGCGATACTCAAGCCGTCTGAGCCCGTCCAGCAGGACTTCGCTGGCATCCTTATTTCCTATGTAGCCGACTATGCCGCACATAAAAATGGGTTGGGTTAAAATATTTGTTTGAAGATATTTTGCAAGTCGTTGTCAAGATTTCCGTTATAGTCAGTATGCGGAATATGTAATGTTTCAAGAACCTTTTTAAATCTCTTGTAACCATCCGCGCTTCTCAATTCAACCCAGTTTACTTTCAAACTGTCAAGTTGCTTTTTGTTTGTGTCTGAAAGTTTATCTGCAACAAATATTTTACTATTTCTTGCGATTACCGCATCAGCGCTTTCCGGGTTTCCTATTCCCATAAGTTTTACTTCACACTGAAATTCTTTCCCATAATCAAGGAGATAAAAATCAATTTCTCTTTCAAAGTCAGGTTTAGTTGATTTGCCCTTGACTTTTGCTGCGTAATGGTTTTCGGGAACCTGATAAAGTTTGCAAAGTGTTTGCATCAATGGTTTTTCAACTCGCTTGCCCGCTGAACTCCAAAGCCCTCCACGAAGTTCTGCTCGCTTAACAGCAAGTGTGTTAATAACAATCAAACTCTCACTTACATTTAAATCAACACTTACTCCTTTAAATTTAATTGTTAGTGTCAGCTCAAGTTCATGTTCGCCCGCGACAAGTTCCTGAATACTTTTGTAAAGAATGTCGTAATGTTCGTTTGAAGCGTCAATCACGATCTCCTTTGTTGAAGAATTGAACATATTGTGAATGGTCTTCTTATTCAAACCAGCATTGATTGCAATTTCTTTTGCAGAAAGGTTAGGATTGAGGAATGCATCTTTATACCAATCAGTTGTAATGCTTTTGCTCTGGAGCTTTGCGTCAACAATCTTTTTGAAAAAATCAATCGCAAATTGAAGAAATTCGGCATTGATTAAGCCCACCACTTCAATCCTGTAATCATCACCCCGTAAAAGTTTCTTGATGATGTTTTTTGCTATTTGTTCTGTTAGAGTCATTGTTGTTTGATAGATTTAATGAAGTCGGATAATGATAAAAATTTTGTTGCTCTTTCGCCAAATAAAGTATTGTTCCGCATAAATGACTTCATATACTCAAAGTATTTTTCGTCAACCTCTGTGAGAAAGAAAAGTCTTCCTAAACTTTTTGCGGTTCTTCCGAGTGTTCCACTGCCGCCGAATGGGTCAAAAACCAAATCGCCCTTGAAAGAATAATACTCTACAATTCGTTTGCAAAGCTCAACAGGGAAAACGGCTGAATGCACTTTATCAAATTTAGGGTCAATGCGCCAAACATTTGATGTTTCATAACCATCAGCAACTTTGCTTTCTTTTACTGTTTGCCAACGGTATTGCTTGATATTCCAGTCAAGAAGTTTTTCTGTCTGCTTGCGATAAACCATCAAATATTCGGTAATTGCATTGGGCTTATAGCCCAATGGTTTTCTGTGTTGCAGAAAACCTGCGTTGCGATTTTTTACGCTTGCTTCTGGTTTTAACCATACGATGTCATCAATAAATTCCCAACCCATTTTCACTAAGTATGGATGCAAGTCAAATGGAATGGGATAACGTTTGCTTGAATGTGCGCGACTCATTCTTGCAATAATAATAGGAGAAGTATTGACAATTAAAAAACGGCCTTCTTTGGTTGTGCGGTGAACTTCCTTAAAAACTTCTTCAAGAAACTCCAAGTAAGCCTGATAGCTTGGATAGATTGAATAATCACGAGCATTGTAATAAGGAGGTGAAGTGAAAGTTAAGTGAATACTTTCTTCAGGTATGTTTCTTAAAATTTCCCTAACATCGCCATTTACAACTACATTCTTTAGATACTCGTGGGTCTCTGCGTGCGGCTGTTGTGTTGTCTTTTGCTTTTCTTTTGCGAAATATTCTTTATAAATAACAGCCCGTACCATTTCATTCTCATGATTTATCAACGGCTTTAAACTGTTGTCAATCTTTTCATCTTCCTTGAAAACTAAAAGACCCCTGATTGCCTGACAAACAACTTTCGGGTCGGCGTCTTGCAACATCTCTATGAGAATATTTTTTGCTTTTGGATTTCGCATTCTTCCAATTGATGAAACTGCTTCTCGTCTTACATTTGTATCGGAGTCTGTAAGCGCAACTTTTTTCAGTGTCTGCAAAAACTCGTCATCTGTCAATTTGCCCAAGTTCTTCACTGTCCAAAATCTTACTTGGTTACTTTTGCTATCAAGTAGTTCCGGCAACCAAGTCCCATCAAAATTTTTCGGCAAGTGTCCTAAATGTTCAAGAATATGAAGAACATAACTGTTGCTGCTCTTATGTTCACGCACAATTTTTCCGATAATTCCGTTGCCGTTTATTTTAAGTTCTTTTATTTCTTCTTTGGTCAGCATAGTGTTCATTTTTTCTTGTTCCCCTTCCTATTCGCCCATCCCTCATTTCACTCCTGCAAATATGGATAAAACGTCTGCTCGCTTGCAATGTTCATCTTTTCAACAAGCCACTCACTGATAACATCTCGGACATCTCCAATCATTTCTATGTCCCATTCTATTGTTTCACTGGCAGGGTTCACTTCTTGAATCAGATGATAAATTGCATTGTCAACAAAATCCTGTCTTTTTATTTGCTTATCGGTTAATTCTTTCATGTCCGTGTCTCTCCTGTTTAAACGCCGGTCCAAGTTTGCACCTTTACTGGTTTGATTTACAAAATTGAATCCGCACATACATCAACTCTCGTCTACAACTTACCTAAGTGTGGATTTTTCGAACTTCTCTATCTCTTTACAAATATCAGCGACTTTTTTGCCTTTAAAAAGTTCTTTCTTGATTTTTGTGTAATCTCCGTAACCTGATTCATACTGCAATATAAATCTTGTGGCATTGACCAATCCGATGCTTTGAACAAGGGCATTCCATCCTACTTCCCGCAACACAGAGCCGGTTAAGTTTTTTTGCTGCACTTTAAGCATTTTTAAACACCTCCTTTAAAACAAATTCCAATGGATTACATGCCTCTGTTTTCAGAATACCTTTATGCCTTGTTATCCTTTTCATAATATCATTATCGCAAGTAATAAAATACTCCGCCCCTCCAGATTCAGCGTATGCAAGATGTAATGCATCAATGGGATCAATGTTGATGCCTTCCAAAAGCAAGGCTGTTTTTTTAACATGGTCATTTAATCCGGTAAACTTTGACACAACAGACAAATAGCTTGAGATCCGTTCCCTGCGGTCAGCAAAAGGATTCCTGCTGTTTTCATATAATACCGCTGAAGAGCCCATGATTATGAGTGTGCCTGAAACGGCCTTCTCTAATATTGAAAGAAATGCCTCCGTCTCAAGCCTTATCCTTGTTTGTCCCTGATAGTCAAAAGGCCTGTTATAGACGCTCGTATCAAGATAAATTTTTATTTTTGTCTTTTTCAAGCACTCACCATGCTTTTGCAAGTTCAAGTGTGCATTTTCTTATCGCGAACCCACAGGTTCAATTTACAAGATTGAACTCGCGTATATTTGCCTTCACTTCATCCGTTGAATAACATTTTCCATCTCTGCAATGAATTTCTTTGCTGACTGAATCTGTGCATCAGCCTCTTCTTTGGAAACAACAAAAAAGTCGCCGTAGTCTGCCCGTTCCCTGAAATTTTTCGCTTGTTCTATCCATTTGCTTGCTTCTCTGGATATAATTCCGGTTTTTACAAAATGCTGATTAAACAGAGCGATGACGCCGGAGTGCTTTGAACTGTCAAGTTGTTTGGTTGCAAGCAGCGCCCTTGCAGCGGTGAAAATGGCGTAATACGACCTGCTTACAGAATCTTTATAATCTCCATTTTCAAGAAGGTCAATGGCAGACTTTAGTTTTTCTTTTGCGGTATCCAGACGATATGCAATCAGAGTTGCTCTTTCATCAGTCATTACAATCTAACCCCTTCCGCTTCAATACTCAACACAAATGGCGATGCCATATCTTCATTCACTTTATACTCATACTCGCTAAAAATAACAGGCGAGATTGAAAGATTATATTCTATGTTCAGGTCTGCCGTAATTTCAGCTATCCTATCCATACTGTCGAGCGTCCTTTCTTTCACAACAACAAGTATATCTATATCCGAATCTCCGGTAAAATCTCCTCTTACTTTTGATCCGAATATTTCCATATCAATAAGATTTTCTCCCAGCGCAGTCCGCACCTGCTTCGCAAATTCCTCTACAACATTTTTTTCCGTTTCTGTCAAATATTTCAGACTGATTTTCATATTGTCTTATTGCCTCTTGATATTGCTCCAAAACCGAACTGCCTACCGCTTACCTCTTCTCCGCCCATCCCTCAATAACCCTCTGCTCAACGCGGGTGAGCGCAAGCGAACCGGCAGGCACATTTTTGGTGATGGTGGAACCTGAACCGATGTAGGCACCTTTGCCAACCCTAACCGGAGCAACGAGTTGCGAGTCGCTCCCTATGAATGCGCCGTCTTCTATAATGGTCTGATGCTTTTTTATGCCATCGTAGTTGCAGGTAATTGTGCCTGCGCCGATATTTACATCTTTGCCGATGATTGCATCGCCAATATAACTCAAATGATTTGCCTTTGAGCTTTTGCCGAGTTTTGATTTTTTCATCTCAACAAAATTTCCCACCTTTGCATTATCTCCGATTTCAGAATCAGGCCGAAGCCTTGCAAATGGCCCGATGGAAACATGCCTGCCGATTGTTGATGATTCAATAACAGAATTGCTTTTTATGACAGAATCATCTCCAATGGTGGAGTTTATTATCTTGCATCCTTCTTCTATTAAACATCTCTGCCCGATATTTGTATCGCCTTCTAAAAACACATTCGGGTAGATGATGGTGTCTTTGCCAATATTTACGCCATACTGGATATAAGCGGTATCAGGGTCTAAAAGAGTTACGCCGGAGAGCATAAGCTCGTTATTTATCCGCTGCCGCATTACCCCGTTCGCCTCTGCCAGTTCAATCCGGTTGTTTATGCCTATCACCTCCGCAGAGTCAATATGCGTCAGGCACGCAACCATTTTCCCTTGATTTACAGCCATCTCTATCAAATCAGGGAGGTAATATTCACCCTGCGCATTTTCCTTCTTTACCTTCTTCAAGCCGGAAAAGAGAAACTTCGTATCCACGCAATAAATTCCGGTATTAATTTCATTGACAGCCTTTTCCTCTATGTTTGCGTCCTTGTGTTCCACAATTCGCAAGATGCTGTTATTTTCGTCCCTCAGCACCATTCCGTAACCGGCAGGGTCTTCAACAACGGTTGATATAAAAGAGATGGCAGCCTTTTTCTTTGCGTGGAGATTTAAAAGACCCATAACGGTCTCTCTGGTAATGAGCGGGACATCGCCGGAAAGGATTAAGCAATCGCCGGTGAAATTTTTGAGAGCGGATTTGGCGCACAGAACCGCATGGCCTGTGCCAAGCTGGGGTTCTTGCTTAACA
>JACRNK010000122.1 GCA_016234985.1 Deltaproteobacteria bacterium | reverse complement strand
AGAGATTTCATAATCAGGGTCGTATTCGTAAGTTGTGGATGTTGTTCCTATGGACGACTTGATTCTGTCGTGCCAGCTTGCATAAACACTCCCTGAAAGATATGGCTGATACTTCCACATCACCCCGCCGGTTATTGTATTTTGAGGGATATTTATAAGTTCGCCGTCTTTAAGAAGGGAAGGGACTGTCCCGCTCTTCACAGGTTTTATATAGGAATGATTTGCAAAGATAGCAATAGCAGGCTTCATCGTAAGTTTTGCCTCTGTCTCTATGCCTCTGGTCGTCATCTCGTCAAAGTTCTGATATGTTGATGCGCCGGCAGGCCTGGAGATTAAGTCTGTCAGATGGTTTTGAAAGAATGTCATCCTTGCCCAACCTGCTTCATTAAACCAGTTTTCAAAAGACAATTGATATGTATCCATGTTTTCAGGTTTAAGCTCTGTTGCAGAACCATAGCCGAGCCCCTGATTTTCCATTCTGTAAAAATATGACGGCGCCTGAAATGCCCTTGCATAGACTGCCTTTGTAAAGAATCTGCCAAACGGATTATAGACAAGGGCAAGCCTTGGATTTAATGAGCCGCCGAATGACTCATAATGGTCATAGCGCAGCCCTCCGTTCAGAATAAGGTTTTGCAGGATGTTATATTTTTCCTGAACATATACGGCCTCCATCCATTCTGTCTCTTCAGGCAGTTCCTGTTTTTCCCTAAGCGTTGTATTGTCATCAAATGATGTCTCTATCTTGCTCTCTAAAAGCCTGAATGCCTCTGTCTGAAAACCGATAACGACTGTCCCGTTTTTGTGGTCTATTGCCCCGCTGTATTCTATCCCTGCCCGCATGCTCTTCAGTTCAAGATTAAATGCCTTTCCATCCGGCGACGCATTTCTTGACACCTCCGAATACTGCGGGCTTTTTATCTCCGAATAATCCAGGTAATGGCGGAGATTGAATTTTATATTATTCCTTTCCGGGAGATACTGGAAATCAAGATATGTATTATAAAGATCCTGCTGCGGGTCAACTAATGTGTCGTTTGAGGCAAGAACTTGTCCAAGGTTTCCCCTTGCCGTATCATAGGCAGAATGTCTTGTGGAAATGGAAAAGAGGCTTTCTTCACCCTTATATTTGACGCCAATATCATAGTTAAGCGGTCTTCTGTCTATATATTGGTCCCCTGATATTCGATTTTTTGAAAAATCATTAGCGCTGGAGATGGTAATCTTTTCGCCTTCTGAATCATAGAAGGACGAGAAAAACAGAAGCTGCCCTTTGCCTGAAAGCTGTTTATTATAAACAAGGTCAAATGTCTCCTGACCGAAATTCCCTGCGCCGAGAGATACGGTTGAAGGTTCATTTTCATCTATTGTTACGATATTTATAACGCCGAGAAGCGATGCGTTGCCGTAAAGACTTGCGCCGGGCCCCCTCATCACCTCAATCCTCTTTATACTTGCAAGGCTTATGGAATTTTCAGGCATTATATTTTCAAAGAGAGGGTCGTTCAGCCTGTGTCCATCCCTTAAAAGAAGTATCTTATGTGTAGATGTTGCATAAACCCCGCGGAGCGCCACTACATGCTCATTTATATCCTGAATATCAAAAAAGCCGGGTATGGTGTAAAGGACGTCAAGGAGGTTCCTTGCCCCCATATTTTTTATATCTTCCTGAGTTATAATATTAACTATGGCAGGCGCCTCGGATGCCGGTTCTTTGATGCGGGATACTGCCTCTACATAGAGGTCTTTCTCCTCAAAAAACAGGGCAAGGTCGTTCCTTTCCTCTGCAGAAGAGATAAAAGGTTTAAAGAGAAGATAAAGAAACAAAATAATAAAGCAAAATGCCCTTTTCATAAAGATTGTTTTTGCCATACGGTTTTACCTCCCGCCATAATCAGTTATCAGTTGAGGTTCTTGCAAAACTCGTCACTCCGGCGGTCCTTAAGCCGGAATCCAGTGTTTGCAACAACTGTCCCCCGCTGGCGGGGGATTAAGGGGGTGGAGAGGTGTTGGCTCAATTTTCCTCCCCCTACCCCCTCCAGAGGGGGACAAAAAGGATGACCCCTCGCGTCTTTGTTCTTTCGCCGGAATGACGACTATTGTAGACTTTTGCAAGAACCTCAGTTACCAGTTCACTGTTCACTGTCTATCTATGTCCCTGTGCCTTTTTTTAATAACGCACTTGTCCCAAGAAATTTTATCAGCCAGAACATCGACTATGGCTACAGACCTGTGCTTGCCGCCTGTGCAGCCGACAGCAATGGTAAGATAGGTCTTGCCTTCCTTCCAATAGTTTGGGATAAGAAAATCAAGAAGGCTGTCAAATTTTACAAAAAAATCCTTTGTCTCTTGCTTATTTAAAACAAACTCCTTAACCCTGCTGTCCCTGCCGTCTAAATCTTTAAGTTCTTCTATAAAATACGGATTAGGAAGAAATCGGACATCCATTATCATATCCGCATCTGACGGAATGCCGTATCTGTAGCTGAATGAAACTAATTGGACGACCATCTTCTCCTGCTGCGCCGGGCCTGAAAAATAATCTCTTATAATCTCTTTCAACTGGTGGACATTATACCCGGAAGTGTCTATGATTTTGCCGGCTGCTATTTTTACTTTAGCCAGCATCTCCCTCTCCCGCCTTATCCCTTCCAGAGAGCCCTCTCCTTCCGCAAGGGGATGCCTTCTCCTCGTCTCGCTAAAACGTCTCAAAAGAATATCATCAGACGCAAATTCTTTAAGGAACTCTCTCTCCCTCACATCCACAACAATCGCCACTTTGTTTATTTCGGCGGATTGGATTGAAAGTTCCATGAATTTCGGCAAAAGCACGAGGGGCAGGTTGTCAACGCAAAAAAAGTTCAAGTCCTCCAAAACCTTGATGGCTGTGCTTTTGCCTGCGCCTGAAGGGCCGCTGATTATAACGAGGCGGACTTTTTTCACCTGAGAATCCTTTTTTTCTGTCATCCCCGAATGCTTCTATCGGGGATATGTATTGTTGTTCTCTATACTTCAAAACCAGATTCCCGATTAAAACTTCGGGAATGACAAAAAAATTAGGCCCCAGTCCCCTTATTTCTTATTGCCACATCCAGCTTTTTCTTGAACTCAAGCGCCGAGTGGTAGCCCATGATTTTCAGAAGTTGATTCCTGGCCGCAACTTCCACTATTGTAGCAATGTTTCTGCCCGGACTTGATTCCTGGCCGCAACTTCCACTATTGTAGCAATGTTTCTGCCCGGACTGACAGGAACCCTGTGAAAAGGCAGTTTTACGCCAAGTATTTCGTACAACCCCTCTTCAAAACCAAGACGGTCATATTCCTCATCATGCTTCCATTCCACCAGTTCTACAACAACATCCATCTGCTTTTTTTCCCTTATGGCAGTTATGCCGAACAGGTCTTTCACATTCACAATGCCGAGCCCCCTCACCTCCATGTGGTATTTGATAATATCGGATGCAATGCCAAAAAGCAGAGTAGGAGACATCCTCTTTATTATTACAGCATCATCCGCAATCAGTCTGTAACCTTTTGCAATAAGGTCTAATGCGCACTCGCTCTTGCCTATGCCGCTCTTGCCGAGGATCAACACCCCTACACCAAGGACATCCACAAAAACGCCATGCATCGTGGTCATGGGCGCCAATCTTTCTTCCAAATGCTTGGTAAATCGCTCAATAAACAGCGATGTGGCAAGGTGCGTGGTTAAAAGCGGGGAGCCTTTCTTCTCTGCAAGGCGAGATAGAAAATCAGGAGGGGTTTGTTTTTTGGTAATTATAAAACAAGGGGTATCTGCCTTCTCAAGTCTTTTAAGAGCCTGTTTGAGCTTGTCGGAGGACAGACCGGTTAAATATTCTATCTCAGCCTTTCCGAATATCTGTATCCTTTCAGGATGGAGCAGCTCTTTCAGGCCTGTCAGTAATAACCCTGGTTTCTGAATTCGGGATGTAGCTATTCTGTTTGAGAGACCCTTCTTGCCTGCTGCAAGCTTAAGTCCAAATCTTTCTCCTGTCTCTTTTAAAAGTTCATCTACTGAGATAGTTCTCAAAGTCGCTCCGCTCCATTGTAAAATGAAAATTGCAAATTTTAAATTGTAAATTTTAATTGTTTTTTCATTTTACACTTTGCATTTTACAATTAGGTTTATAACTTCCCGTCCTCTTCAATTATTATGCGATATATCTCTTCCTGGGCAGACGCCTCCATAAGCCTCTTTCTGACTCCGGCATCTTTTAAAAGGCGGGATATTCTGGCCAAAACCTTGAGATGCGCAGTATTGGAATCCTCCGGAGCAGCTATCAGAAAAAAAAGGTGGGCAGGCCGTTCATCCATAGCCTGAAATTCCACCCCTTTAATGCTTCTGCCAAAGAGGACGGCAATGCTGTTTATGCCTTTAAGCCGCGCGTGAGGTATTGCGACGCCATAACCAATGCCTGTGCTGCCAAGCCTCTCCCTTTCAAGAATCGCCTCCAAGAGTTTTTCTTTATTAAGGTCGGCAAACCTGAAGGCAAGTTCTTCAACCATCTCTTCAAGCGCTTCACGCTTTCCCGTTGCCTTAATGTCCGGCATTATGCAATCCTGGCTTAGAATGTCAGCAAGTTTCATGTCAAAATAACCTCTTCCTCTTGCTGGCAGAAAGTATGCCCATAGCCTCTCTATATTTTGTTATAGTCCGCCTTGCGATATCTATGCCGGAGCTTTTCAATATCTCCAATATCTTTTGGTCGGAGAGCGGTTTGGTTGCGTCTTCCATAGCATATATGCCCCTGAGTTTTTCCATAACACTCTTAGATGACATGTCCGTGCTGTCAGTCGTATTTATTTTCGGGCTGAAAAAATATTTCAACTCAAAGATGCCGTGCGGCGTATGGGCATATTTATTCGAGGTAACCCTGCTTATGGTAGACTCATGCATTTCCACATCCAAAGCCACATCTCTCAGGATAAGGGGTTTTACAAAGCATGGGCCGTTATCAAAAAACTCCCTCTGAAATTTTACGATGCTTTGCGCCACCTTATAGATAGTGCGCTGCCTCTGGTGAATGCTTTGTATCAGCCATCTGGCTGAGCGGAGCCTTTCCTGCACATAGGTCTTTGTTGCATCGGCTCCTCTGCCGTTTTTAGCGGCGATCAATGCCCTGTAATATGGGCTTACCTTCAACTTCGGAAGACCGTTTTCGTTAAGCAGAATCACATAATCTCCGCCTGCCTTCTGTATGTATATATCGGGGATTACCGCATTGGCTTCGGATTGCCCGTATGCGCTGCCGGGACGCGGGCAAAACCCCATAATTACCTTTACCGCCTCTATAACGTTATCAATAGGAATCTTTAAAACAGCCGCTATTGCCTTATAATTTTTGTTTTCAAGATTACCCATATGCCGGTTGATTATTTCTTCAACAATCCGGTTTTTGCAGCCAAGAAATTCAGCCTGCGTTAAAAGACATTCCTTCAAGGTTCTCGAGCCCACGCCTACCGGATCAAACTGCTGTACCTTTTTAATGGTAATCTCGACCACATCCTCGCAAGCGCCGGTTGCCGCTGCAATTTCCTGTGTTACTGACTTTAAGTAAATTGCCTCATCGTTTCCATTGTTTTCACCAATCCGTAGATAACCGTCGTCATCTATATTGCCTATTATAAATTCTCCGACCTGAGTTTCTTCCTGAGTAAATGGGGAAAGGTGAAGCTGCCACATCAGGTGCTCCACAAGGGT
>JACRNK010000030.1 GCA_016234985.1 Deltaproteobacteria bacterium | reverse complement strand
CAAGCCGGCAATAACAATAATAAGTACTATTATGGCTTTATTCATAAAAAAGTAAAAAACACAGGGCACGACCCTTCTAACCAGCCGTGCCCTGATAAATTACAATCAACGCTAACTTATTTCATTGCCTTTGCTTCTTCTTCTGCTGTCTTTCTCAAACCACCCGCCACAAAACCAGCGCCCTTCAGGTCGCCGCCGCGGCCGGCAAGGCTTGCCTCAAGCATCTCCTGCGCCTCTTTAAATTCTGCGTTCTGAGCCGCATTTAACGGCGTAACTGCATTTGCCGCTGATTTTGGATCAAAAGAAGATTTTGGGTTCAGATAGTCTGCCACGCTTGTTATCGGCTTTACATCCGCATTTGCCCTTATCCATGCTATTATATTCCATATATCCTGGTCTTGCACCAGGTTGCCCCATGCAGGCATAGCATCAGATAACTCTACTGCAGCGCCTCCGCCTTTGATCACCGTAAAGAGCTCCACATTGGTCTTTTTGTTCATATATTCTGCGCCAGCGGTGAGCTTTCTTGGATAGGGGTCAAGATAAGCCGCATTAGGACCGTCACCATGGAGAAGCCAGCCGTGACAACCTACGCAATACACATAATACCACTGCTTGCCTTCATTTGGGTTAGCCCCTGGAACAAGGCTCGTCTTAAAAGACGGAGACCAGTTGTTTGCCCACTGATTATAAATCTGCTCTCCAGAGGCAGGTTTTTTTACCCTGTCCCACATCTCGGTCTTGCCAGTACCCTTTGAATAACCGCTTTCAACCTTAAAGGTCTCTGTGTTCGCCTTGCTGGTTCTCTTGCCTACACCTGTGAGATAGTCGAACGGCGCTATCCCGTATGTGCTGCCCCCTGCGCCCTTCAGCATATCCTGCGCCTCTTTATCAAAATTCGCAAGGGCCTTTTCCAAAGACTCCTTGGTCTGAGTGGGGCACTCAACCTTTTCACCCGCTGCCTTGCACCTCTTTTCCGCTGCCATTGCTGCCGGAACTATGGCAAACAATGCTGCTACTAACAACACTAACCATTTTGCATTCATTTTTTTCACCTCCTCCTTTGATTTTAAATTATTACTGCTGAAAAACTTTTACTTGCCTTTGCATTTGCAAAGTTTTCTTAAATAAGCCGTCAAATCCTTTATCTCAGCCTCTGTAAGCGTTTTGCCAAACGGAGGCATGATGGTTGATTTGCTGACCGAAGCGCCGCCGCCTGAAATTGCATTCTCTATGTCTATGTCAGTCAGTTTATTCATATCTTCCGGGCTTGTATGATTCCTTGGCGTTACCGACATCTCCGGCAAATCAATGCCAACTACCTTGGGCTTTGCATTTGCGCCTTCGCCCTTTCCGTCCATGCCGTGACACTGCGCGCAATAAAACTTGTAGTTCTCCTCAGCGCTAACTGCAAAGGCTGTTCCCTTTGCTGCAAAAGCCATTACACCTATTGAAAAAAATGCAACCAACAATATCTTCTTTGCCATTATTCTTTATTACCCCCTTAATGAAATTTATTTCTGGGCTGCTACAAATCCGGCTACTGTTTTCATTTCATTATCGTTTATAATGCCTACGAACACAGGCATCCTCTTTACAGGTTTGAAGACCTTCGGTTCTTTAAGGTATGCATATACCCAATTTCCATTTAGCCTCTTCCCTGCCTCAGAAAGATCAGGCCCGCTCACGCCGCCAACCTTCTGCGCCCCTGCCTTTACACTGTGACAGCCTACGCACCCATATTTCTTTTGAAAAAGATTCTTGCCCATAGGAGTTGAAGCTTCGGTTACTCCCGCCGCGGCTGCCTCCTTGGCTGTAAGGGTCATAAGATACCCTGCAACCTCGCCAGCCTCGCTCTTTGAAAGGGCAGGATGTTTTTCGGTATTTTTCTCTGTTACAGAATTATATTTTAAGAGCCTTATCGTAGTCGGCTTCTCCAGCCACTCCACCAACCACTCTTTTTTAAACTTGCTGCCTGAGTACCAAAGTTCCGGTCCCTTTTTCTTAAGCTGGTCATCAAATGTTTTTTCAGTAGCAGGGCCTTCTGTCTGGTGGCAACTGCCGCAATTCTTTGATGCAAATATGCCTTTACCGTCGGCATAACTCAAATTCCACGAGACACCGACAACAAAAGCGGTTAAACCGAGCAATACCGTCAACCGACCTGCCTTACTTACATTCATCTGCAAAAACCTCCTTCTTATTATGATTATTATATCTGCTGTTTGATATATCCCAACTGCAAGAGTTTGTCAAGGATTTTTTTGCTCTTGTTTTTGTTCAAACATTCTTCTCTGCTCGTCATCCAATTTTACGGACAATTTGGCGGGTTTATACCCGTCCGATATTGCATTGCTCATATTCAATTTCCCGATATTGTTTGCGCCTATTTCTGTAAACCAAACGCTGTCGGCAGCGCCTATAACAATATCCATTGGCTGTCCATTAGTTACAGCGACATTCAACTCGACAAATTCGCCTTGCGCAGGATTTAACATTCCCACCTTTCCGCCTCTCTTATCGCAATACCAGATATTCCCTTTTTTATCAGCGGTTATTCCCTCAGGCACACCCCTGCTGGGGATGTCAAATCTTTTAAATTTTTCCGTTGCAGGATTGAATCTTACAAGCCTTCTGTCTTTCCTTTCGCTGAACCAGACGCCTCCAGTCTTATCTATAGCAATTTCGTTGGGGGCGCTAAATGCGCTTTGTATGGCATGCTCCTTGAATTTTCCTGCGGCAGGAGAAAATACAGCCAATTTATTCGCTTGTGTTTCTATGAACCACACCCGCCCCTTTTCATCTACTGCAATCCCCATGGGCTGGCTCAATTGCGTTGGGATCGCATACTCCTTGATATGGCCTTTCCTTGTATCAAGCCTTGCTATCTTGTTTGCCGCAAATTCCGTAAACCAGATATTGCCTGAGCCGTCCGCTGTGAGCCTCACAGGCTGGCTGTTTGGAGTTGGTATTTCATATTCTTTAAATGTTTTCGTTTTAGGGTCAAATCTGCCTATCTGGTTCGCATCTTGCTCCGCAAACCAGATAATGCCGTTTGCATCCACCAATATATCGGTAGGATAACTCTTTGCGGTAGGAATATCGTATTCAAAAAACGCAGAGGTTTAAAAAGACTGATTTCCGATTCATCCCTGTTTCCTCTCTCTCTTTCTAAGCATATACCATATCACAAAGCCTGCAAACAATATAATAATTATCACTATCATTGTTATTATTTCAACCATTTGCAGAAAACTGCTGAATTTTTTACCGGCAGCTGCAGGCAGGTTAGCCCCTCCAGCTTTGGTTTGTCCGGCATTAGCGAAAACAGCCGGTTCTATCCGGCCAATCTTGTTCGCATCCCTGTCTGTCTCCGTAAACCACACTATGCCGCGGCTGTCTATTGCAATGCCAAGCGGAAGGCTCCTGTATGTAGGTATATCATGTTCGGTAAAGGTTGATTGAATGGGATCGAACACGGCTATCCTGTTCCCTCTGTTTTCTGTAAACCATATCCGGCCGTCTTTATCTATTGCTATGCCGGAGGGAACGGTTGCAAGATGCGGCATTATGGCCTCGTTGAATTTCCTTAATTTCGGGCTGAACATAGCAAGTTTATTGCCGTTCAATTCCACAAACCAGATATTTCCGTCTTTATCAATAGCCATATCAGATGGGTTTGAAAACGGCATAGGTATAACATACTCCACAATCTTACCGCTTTTAGGCTCAAGGCTTCCGAGTTTATTTCCGCCAGACTCAATAAACCAGACAATGCCTTCCTTGTCCTGAGCTATTCCTGACAGTTGGCTGCCGGCAGTCGGGATGCGGTATTCCTTTATTGACCCATCCTTGGCATTTAATCCGCCAATCTTATTGCCGTCTCTTTCTGTAAACCATACCACGTCATCACTGCCCATAGTAATGCCATACGGCGCCGCATCTGCTGTTGGAATCTTATATCTTTTAAATTTCTTTTCAGCAGGAGAAAAACTTATAATGCTGTTATCCGCAGACAGGGCTAACCATACAATAGAATTGGAATCCACGGCAATGCCCACAGGACTGCCTTTATATGGAATGTCAAATTCCTCAAAGGTCTGTGTTGACGGGATAAATTTGCCGAGTTTATTGCTGTTCTGTTCTGTAAACCAGATATTGTCGGATGCATCCACGGCAATATCCACAGGATTGCTGGATGGGGTTGGGATTGCATATTCCTTTATCTGTCCGCCGGTAACCCCCCCCTCCCCCCCCTTTGTCAAAGGGGGGGCTAAGGGGGGGTTCTCCGCAGAAAATGCCGCAGCCGGAAACAAGGCAAAACCAAGACAGATAAAAATGAATAATTTAACAGCTTCTTTGCTCCGAAAATACATATCAAATCCCATTTGTCTCTAAAATACATATCTGTCATCCCCGAATGCTTTTATCGGGGATACGGTTTTGAAAATCAGATTCCCGATTAAACACTTCGGGAATGACAAAATAAGATCCTTTCGTAAAAAAGATGAATATCGTGAAGCGCGAATTCAATTTTTAAAATTATTCTACAAACAGATTGCCTCTACGAGGCTTTTGGTATGGCTTTTTTGTTTTTTGCTCCGTAGGAGCATGCTGTTTGTAGAAATAAATTTTCAAAAATGTTTTAGCTCCGTAGGAGCGATCTGTATGTGCGGACAGGCCGCTCCTACGGAGCTTTGTTCCTGGTTATACATTTTTGTTCTACAAACAGATCGCCTCTCCGAGGCTAAAACAATGAAAAACCCAAAATTCCACTTTTTTACGAAAGAACCCAAAATAATAACGGATATTTATGCAAGTAAGCACTACCATGTAAAGGTCGGTTCATATATATGCCTCATCTGCCAGTTAGCGTCTTTGTAAGTCTCCACTTCCTGGCCAGTGACCGTTTCCCCTTCTGTTCCTGTCTTGCTGGCACGGTATTTACCCACCGCTATCTGACGCTGCCTGTTATTTTTATAAAAATCTGCCACATCCATTGGCGGAAGATTCTGCCTTACCCCTGTTGAAGGATTATGGCAGGCTATGCAGCCGTGCAGTTTTGCGGGATAACCGCTATATGTGATACCGGCCATTATCATAGAGAAAACCAATACAGGGGGCAGCATATAAACTAATCTTGAAATAATTCCTGAGAGGGGTTTTTTATTTTTGAAAAGGAAGGGGACTAAGAGAATAAAGGCAACAACCATGCCTGGGGTCAGGGCAGTGCCTATAAACTGCCATTTGGAAAGTTCGCCTTTCAAATACCAGAACGGCTGAAGCAGGAAAAGAAAATACCACTCCGGCCCTGGTATATACATGCCGTCGTCAGGCAACGTTATATTGCCAGCCAGTTCAACTGGGGCAGGGAGTCTAAATTCATACGCCAGGCCTGCTATAACGGCAATTGTTATTACAGCCGCTATGCTTCCCTTAATTGCATGACGCGGCCAGTATCTATGAAACTTCTGCGGATACGGAGGAGCATAACGAGGATCTATTATGGTAGTTTCATTTTGCTTATCTGATGGCACAGTAACTCCTCTACTTGCTTCGCTCAAATTGTAAATTTACTTTATTTTTATTTTAAAATTTTCAATTTCCAATCTTCAATTTACAATTTCCAATTTATCACTTCCCCGCCTCTCCTTTATACCGGCACTTGCATATCTCGCTTCTGATATAGGCAATCATATTTTTTATCTCTTCCTCAGTCAAGTTTGCGCCGAAGGACATCATGGCCTCAGAAAACCCGACAGAGGCGCCGCCTTCCTTTATCACTTTAAGAAGAAATTCGTCAGAGCGGCTCGATAACAACTCGGCATTTGATAAATCCCGCGGCCTGATGCCTTCGCCGAGTGTTTCTGCCAGAAGCCCGTCGCCTTTCCCAAGGCCGCCGTGGCACGGGACGCACCAGCCGTTAAAATTGCCTTTTCCGGATTTCTTCCCTTCAGCGCCGCTCCATGCCGACTGGCTCCCATAATCAGGCTCAGCCAAGGTCTCGGTCTTTATCTTAAGAGACGCATACGACATCTCTTTGGGTGAATACGGTATTTTCTTTTGCGCCAGAGGGCCGCCGTAGGCGCCCATGTCGTTTCTTGTAGCATCGGGATCGTTATCCGCCGAATCTTCATTGCCTGCGTTGATTGCAGGAGAATTCTTTTTAAGAAGGACATCTCCCTTGGCCAAATCAACAAGCAGAGGATCCTTTGACACATCTCCTTTGGAAGGCAAAACATTAACATAATCCGTCTTATTGCCCCATACAAGATTATAGGAAAGGATCGGCTCCGCCCTGTCCTGCGCATCCTGAAATTCAGCCCAGTGAATGCCGACAGTTTTATTCTTGACAACAATATTGTTCTTTACCACAACCCTTGAAACCTCGCTGTAGATGCCGTCAAAGTTTTTAAATATCGTGTTGTTTATGGCCTCCGGGTTGGAATAGGAATTATAAACGCCGTAGCTGCCATTGTTATAGATGATGTTATTCTTTACGGAGGAGTCGCTGTAGAGGATATAAAGGCCATAAACCTTGTTATCAGCCACGATATTGTTCACAATATTGGAGGGAGAAAAATATGTCCTTACACCTGTGTTATTTCCAACAATCCGGCAGTTTGCTATGGTCATGGGCGCATGTTTTGCAGATATGCCCACATCCATAACATCTCCGATTGTCCCTCTCTTTCCGCTGTTGGTTATTGTAAAACCTTCAATCACAGAAGCCTTTGCGCCTTCAACAACATTGCCTTTGCCATTGCCGTCAATGGTTGTGTTATCCGCGCCTGCGCCCTGAAGGATTACCCCTTCTTTCAATGTGATATTTTCCTTATATTTACCCGCAGCCACCTGTATAGTATCGCCACCGGATGCCGCATCTATTGCAGCCTGGATGGTTTTATATTCGGATGGAACCTTCAAGGTCTTGCTCGCAGCAAGAGAAATACCGCTCATTCCTATGAGGAAACCAAAAGCGACTAATAACGCCGATACCCATTGGAAATCAGTTCTTTTCATTTTCAAAACCTCCTGTAAAGATATTTTAAAAACTACAGCGGACCGGATATTCCGTGCCGTTTTACCATCTTAAAGTGAAAGACTAAAAGGATTGCCGTAATGATAGGAAGGAGCAGTATATGGGTGACAAAACTGCGGCTCACGGAAAAAGAGCCCAGTATCGGGTCTTTAAGGAATTCGCCTATAACCGGCCATGTGCCGACATAATCCGTCCATATTACCAGAACCCAATATCCCCTCCAGTCCCATGGAAGGATTGTGCCTGTAATGCTGAAGAGAAAGACCGCAAAAAACAGAATTAAACCCGATACCCAGTTTAACTCCCTTGGCCTCTGGTATGCCTTGTGATAAAAAACAGTAATGATATGTGTAATGAGCGTTGTTACAAGAAGCGTGGAGCCCCAGCGGTGCATATTGCGCATGAGCCAGCCCAGTGTAACTTCATTGCTAAAACGGAGGATGCTGTTTAACGCCTCTTCAGGCCTGGGGATGTAAAAAAAGGTCATAAAAAGACCCGTTACAAGCTGAAGCATTATTATTGTAAAAGAGATGCCGCCGAAACAATAAAAAAAATTCATATGGCTTGGGATGGGAAGCTCTTTCTTCCTCTTTAGCCAACCCTTTAAACCTGCCCGCTCCTCAAACCAATCAGAGATTCTTGCAAGCATTACTTGCCGCCTTCCTTTGCAGCCGTGCCGCCGCTGCGCTCCTCTCTGCCGCTTTCCTGCGTTTCGCCTGTAAAGTCTATCTTCCAGCTATTCGTCTTTTCATCCAGATCAAGGCGCACATCGCTCTCCTGAACAAAATCTCCGCCAAACGATGACGGCACCTTGCATTCAATCTTAACAACAGCCTTGCCCTTTGTTATCTTGCTGTCTATGACATTGACCTTCATATCCTTTGAATATTTGGATACTATATCTCTAAACCTATCTTCGGGAACCTCATAATGTTTTTTACTGCAAAGTTTATATGCCTCTCCTAAGGTAGT
>JACRNK010000022.1 GCA_016234985.1 Deltaproteobacteria bacterium | reverse complement strand
CTGAGGTTCTGGAGCATGTGGACGACCTTGCAGGATTTTTAAAAGAGTGCTGCGGACTGTTAAAACACGGAGGCTATTTCTTTTTTTCCACAATCAACAAAACAGTCTCAGCCAGATTCTTTGCCATATTTATTGCAGAAAATTTCAATATGTTGCCGAAAGGAACGCATGACTACAAAAGGTTTATAAGGCCGTCTGCGCTTGTGAACATCCTGAATCAGAACGGCATTGCCGTTGAAGAAATAAAAGGCATGACCTTTGACCCGCTCCACTTTGAATTCAAGGTTTCGGAAAATACGAATATAAATTATCTTGGGTATGGGGTAAAAAGATAACTACCCTTTGTTCTCCTCCTTCTTCTTTTCCGCGCCTTTCCCCTTGCCAAACTCTTTCAAAGTCTTTGCCAACTCCTTGAGCCGTTTTGCGACGAGAAAATTTATGGTTCCGTCAGTGTATGAGCCGTCAGCTTGTCTTTCTCCGGCAGTTGCGCCGGTTAATATCTCCAGCCCTTGCTCTACCCGCTCTATGGGATAAACTGCAAATTTCCCGGCCTTTACCGCATCAATCACTTCCTTTTTAAGCATGAGGTGTTTTACATTCTTTTTTGGTATTATCACGCCCTGTTTTCCGGTAAGCCCCTTTGCAACGCATACATCAAAAAAGCCTTCTATCTTCTCATTTACTCCGCCGATGGGCTGAACCTCGCCAAGCTGATTCATTGAGCCGGTTACTGCAATGCCCTGCTCAAGCGGAAGGCCGGAGAGGCTTGACATGAGCGCATAAAACTCCGTGCATGTGGCGCTGTCGCCTTCTATCTCTTCATAAAGCTGCTCGAAGCAGATTGAGGCTGAAAGCGTCAGAGGCGTATCCTGCGCGAATTTTTCTCCAAGATAACTTGTTAAAATCATGAGCGCCTTGTTGTGGATCCGGCCGCTCATCTTTACTTCGCGCTCAATATTTACAATGCCTGCATCGCCAAGAAAGGTTTTTGCCGTGATTCTTGAAGGTTTGCCAAAGGCATAGTCCCCGAGATCAAGCACGGCTATGCCGTTTATCTGTCCTGCCACAGCGCCGTCCGTATCTATGAGGAAAGTCCCCTCTGTGATTAGCTCTCTGAGCCTGTCTTCTATCCTTGAATTTCTGAATATCCGCTCTGACACAGCCCTGTCAACATGGCCTGCAGCAACGAACTTGTTCCCATCCACGCCTGCCCAGTAGCTTGCCTCTCGTATTAAATCGGTTATAGCGCTAAATTGCGCGGTAAGCTTTTCCTGGTCATTTGCAAGTCTTGCCCCATACTCAACAACCCGGCCTGCGCCTGTTTTGTCAAAAGGTTTAAGATTTTCCTCTTTGCACCGCGCAGCGATAAAAGACGCATATTTTGCTATGTTTTCCGCATTTCTCGGCATCCTGTTGTCAAAGTCCGCCTTAACCTTAAAGAGTTTTCTGTATTCATCATCAAGCGTATAAAGCAGATAATAGATATACGGGCTTCCTATGAGAACCACCTTTATATCCACGGGGATTGGCTCAGGCTTTAATGTTGTTGTGGACACAAGCCTGTACTGCTCCCATACATCCTCCACCTTCACCTCTTTATTTTTTATCATGCGCTTGAGCGCGTCGTATGCGAAGATATTTCTTAAAAGGTCAAGGGCATTGATAACCAGATAGCCGCCGTTTGCCTTGTGTATGGCGCCGGCCTTAATCATGGTAAAATCGGTTACGGCAACGCCATATTGGACGCGGTGCTCCACCCTTCCAAAAAGGTCATAATAGGTTGGGTTGGTTTCTATGACAACAGGCGCGCCCTTTGCATCCTTATTGTTCACAAGCAGGTTTACGCTGTATCTCTCAAAGCTCGGCTCAATCTTCGGGAGTTTCAGGCCCGGCAGCGAAATTGCAAGTTCCTCTTTTGGCCTGAAATCCTCTGAACGCACCAGCACATCCTCTTTCACCTGCTCAAGATATTCAATCACTTCCGGGTATTGTTTGTATTTATCCAGAAGCTCATTTAACAGAGGATTTACAACATATTGAACAACCTCTCTGTCCAGAGCATTTATCCTCTCCTTTGTCTCTTTTTCAATAACCCTTGCCTCGCGGATTGAGTCGGAGAGCCTGTCCTGCAAAAACTTGCTGTCTTCTTCTATCCTTGCCTTTTCGCTTTTTGAAAGTTTCTCGAAATCATCCTGAGACAGAGCCTTGCCGTTCTTTGCAGGCACAACCGCAAGACCGCTCACGGTCTTTTTGAGGATAAAGCCCTTTTCAGCGGCCTTTTGCTCCAACCTGTAAAAAAGCGCCTTAGTCCTCTCCTGCTGGCCGTCTAATATTTCGTCACGGTGTTTTTCATAATCCTTGCTCTCAAATACCTTTGGTATATCCCGCTTTAACGATTCCACCAACTCTTCCATGTCAATCTTTAAGCCGCCGCCTATCCCCGGCGGAAGCCTTAATGCATTCGGCCTGTCAGGGTCTGCAAAATTATACACATAACACCAGTCGTCAGGGACATTTTCATTGCCTGCCTTTTTTTCCAGCATAGCCTTGATAGTTGATGTCTTTCCTGTTCCGCTCTCGCCGAGCACATAGATATTAAAACCGTGGCTTTCAAGCCCAAGCCCGAAATCCATTGCCCTTAATGCCCGTTCCTGTCCGATAGTTTCTTCAAGCGGCTGGATTTCTTCTGTTGTCCTGAATGGAAACTGTTTCGGGTCGCACGTCCAGCGCAGTTCTTCAGGTGTTAATGATTGTGGTTTTTTTGGCATAAGACCTCCGGTTAAAATTTATCCGCTAATCCTTCTCAATTTTTCTATTTATGATTCCCATCTCTACAAGTCTCTGTCTTTCATGCTCTATCTCTGTCTTTAAAACTTCCGTATCAGGGAGTTGTAATCTATATTTTGAGGCGAATATCCTGTTGTTCATTCCACCTAAGGCATATTCAACAACTGTTTTCTTTTTACCTGTGCAAAGGATTAGCCCCACAGGGGCATTTTCTTCAGGAAGTTTTTCTTTGTCTTTAAGATAATTGACATAAAGGTTCATCTGCCCTGCGTCAGCATGGGTAAATTCACCAATCTTCAAATCTATAGCAACAAGGCATCTTAAAGTTCTGTGATAAAGAAGGAGGTCAAGGCGGTAATGGCTTCCTTCAAGGGTAATTCTCTTTTGACGGGCAACAAAGGTAAAACCGTTTCCCAATTCAAGGAGAAAATGTTCAAGGTGATGGATTAAAGCATCTTCTAATTGAGATTCTGAATACTCATCCTTCAACCCAAGAAATTCCAGAATATAAGGGTCTTTAATTTCGTCTTCGGGCTTGAGGAGAATAGGTTTTTCATGCGCTTTAGCAATAACTGCCAATTTGCGTCTTGACAAGGCAGTCCTTTCATAGAGCATGGATTGTATTTGCCTGTCAAGTTGTCTGACAGACCAGTTGCCCGTGATACATTCAGCCTCATAGAATTCACGCTGGAACGGTTCATCAAGACGCATGAGCAAACAGTAATGTGACCATGAAAGATGGAATTTCGCAGACAATGTGTGCGAAATTCCAGATTGGCCAGACAGTGTGTAGCTTTTTTCAATTTTGTTAAATTGGCTAGACACTGTGTAGCCTTTTTCTTGGTAAGCAAGATAAAATTGTCTGATATTTTTTAATTGAGGGAAACTAAAACCTTTATCAAACTTTTTTGTTAAATCTTCTGAAAGCCTTCTTAAGGTAGTTTCTCCATATCCCGCCCGTTCTTCCCCTTTCTGCTCATACTCCACAACCCTCCTGCCCATGAGCCAGTAAGTAGCCACCAGAGCAGTGTTCACATACCTAACTGCCGTTTTGCGTCCTTGTTCAACAAGAGAGGCAAGGTCAGTGATGAGGGTGGAATAGTTTTGTGTTTTTATGTTTTTCTTCATTTTAAGTTTTGAAGGTTCTTACTTCTTACAAAGAACTCCATTCATCTACAGTAATTTGCCGGTCTATTATTGTTTCTACTTCTCTAATCATAAATCGTAGTTGAGGGATAGAATATTCAGCATTGGAAGGGATTGCTAAACGACGTCGATTGTAAACCATGAACTGATGCCTTGTTCCTGAAAAAGGACCGTCAAAACCAAGGTTCCGCAACCGCTTTATAAAATCTTTCCGCTTACACGGCGCCCACTGGCTCACGAACAGGCTCCTTGTTTAGATCTATACCTTTAATTACCGGTAAAGGATGACTAAGTTTTAATCCCACTAAAATCCAATCTTCAAGAGTTGAGCGCAATTCATCCTCGCACTCGCGCAATGTAATCCCAAAAGCCAAAACCCCTTTACACGAAGGAATTCGACCGGTGAATGTGCCGTCTTCAAGTTTGTCATAGACAGCCTCTGACATGGCCTGTTCCAGATACTCGCTCAAAATATACCGGGGTATTCAAAGCTAAGTGAAGTGACCTCTATCACTGCAACTGACTCCTATGATTTAAAATAGTTTACCTGATGCCCATGCTCCTTATGTTCAATAGCTCTGAAAAGCTGATTTGTAATGCAGCCGTTGCACTCTGCCTGAAGTGTAGTATAGAAGATGTGGTGGTCTTTGGCAAGTCTTTGGTTTATAAATTCAAGGATTTCACCCCTGCGGCTCTGCGCCTCCTCTTTTATATCAATATGAGCGCTCATTGCATGGATGTTTGAGCAGATACTCCATACATGAAGGGTGTGGATGCCTTGCACGCCGTCTACGGCTTTTATATCTTCAACAATCTTTTTAATATCAATCTCTTTTGGCACGCCCTCCAGAAGGATATGGGCTGACCCCAAAATTATCTTAACAGCGCCTATGATAATGATAATGCCTATGGCGATGCTTATGAGCGTGTCGGCGGCAAACCATCCTGTATAATAAATGATACCACCGCTGATTATAACACCTACAGAGGCAACTGCGTCCCACACTATATGAAGATAGGCGCTCCTTATATTCAAATCCTCATGCCTATGTCTTCTAAACCGTGATGCAACGATAATATTGACTGCAAGGCCGACAGACGCCACAATCATTGTGCCAAGTCCTTTGACCTCCGCCGGGGAAACAAGCCTTTGATATGCCTCATAAAATATAATCAGCGATACGAATAAAAGTGTTACGCCGTTTATAAATGCAGCAAAGACCTCGCTCCTGTGCCAACCGTATGTTCTTGTCTCTGTCGGCGGCATGGCGCATATATAAAGGGCAAGCCAGCTTAAGGCGAGGGCAAATACATCCATGAATACATGGGCTGAATCGGACAGGAGCGCAAGGCTGTTACAGATAAACCCACCGATAAACTCTGCAAT
>JACRNK010000021.1 GCA_016234985.1 Deltaproteobacteria bacterium | reverse complement strand
TCAAGGGCGATCTCACCCCTGTAGAGAAGACTCATAATGCCGGTAATTACGGCGGTAAGAAGTTCGGATGCGAATACCGATATTCCGATGAGGGGCCAGAGGCCTATTTTCTTGAGGAGATGTATCAACATGAAACTATCATACTAAGAAATGTGCAAAAAGACAAATCGCTAACAATAGCAAGTCCAAAGGGGACTCTACATCATATATCCTCAAAATGGGTCAATTGCTTAAACTCTTTATATCTTTCGTGTATCTCCTTGAGTGTCAGGGTTTTCATCCTGTTCAGGCTGAAATCTTCCACATTGAAAGAGGCCATAACGCTGCCGAAGATGATGGCCTGCCGGATATTGGCTTCGTTTGTGTTGTCTGTATTTGCGAGATACCCCATTAAGCCGCCGGCAAAGCTGTCTCCTGCGCCTGTCGGGTCAAATATGGATTCCAGGGGATAGGCCGGCGCGGAAAATACAGAGCTGCCGTTAAACATCAGCGCGCCGTATTCCCCGCGTTTTATTATGAGCGTCTTTGGGCCGTATGACAAAATCTGTTTTGCGGCCTTTACCAGATTGGGCTCTTTGGCAAATTCCCTTGCCTCGCCCTCATTCAAAACAAACAGATTAACCTTTGATAAAAGCCTTTTCAGCGCATCGGGCTTGCCCTCTATCCAGAAATTCATTGTATCGCATGCGACGAATTTCGGCCTTTCAACTTGTTCAAGGACATTCCACTGGATGTCAGGGTCAATGTTTGCAAGAAATACATACGGCGATTTTCTGTGGGTCGCCGGTATTTCAGGTTTAAATCTTTCAAACACATTCAGATGGGTTGCAAGCGTATGCGCCTCGTTCAGGTCATAGTCATACCGTCCCTGCCAGCGGAATGTTTTTCCAGCCGTCCTTTGCAAGCCGTTCACATCCACGCCTTTGTTTTTCAAAAAATCAACATGTTCCTCCGGAAAATCCTCGCCCACGACAGCCACTAACTTAACCTCGGAAAAATAACTGGCAGCAGTGGAAAAATATGTGGCAGAGCCGCCCAACACATCATCTGCCTTTCCGAACGGCGTTTCAACCGAATCAAACGCAACAGAACCGACAACAAGAATGCTCATCAAAACCTCCTTGAAAGCCGTGATGCGTGAAGAAATATTTTTACGTACAACGCATCACGTTCACGCATAACGGTCTCTTTTACCATTATTCCTTTATGCTGTCAATTAGCGAAGAGACAGCCACAATATCCACATCTTGATTGAGCCGTGGAAGCATTTGTTTCAGCGCCGCAATTGTGGACGGATGAGGATGGCCTATGGCGATTGCTTCCCCTCTTTTTTTTGCAATTTCTATAAGCTCAAGTATTTGCGCTTTTATATAATTTACGTCTTCTTTATTGTCCAGGAACACCTGCCTGCTTGCCGCTTTGATGTCCATTTCCTTGGCCACTCTGTATGCGATAGATTTGCCGGTGGTTTTGCTGTCAAGAAAAAAAAGATTGTTGTCTTTTGCCGCCATCAGCGCTATGCGCATCAGCTTTTCGTCCTCGGTAAACCTTGAACCCATGTGGTTGTTTATGCCTTTGATATACGGAACCGCATCAATATCCCTTTTAACTTCATAAGCAATTTGAGCTTCAGACATATTTGTGAATAAGGCGCCTTCCCCAGGGTCGTTATTACCTGAATCCTTTGGCTCCATAGGGAGATGCAGCAAGACCTCCCTGCCTTTTGTGTGGGCCTGTTCTGCGGTCTCTTTTGAATGGGGTAATAAAGGCAGGACAGCAACGGATATTGGCGCATCCATCTCTAATAAATCCCGGAGCGGTTTCATATCCTGCCCCATGTCATCAATAACTATTGCAACCCTTGGCCTTAATGTATGAGGCATTGAAGGCGGCAATTGAGGTTTTTCTATCTTTGCAACCTGAGGAGGAACCTCCGGCGGTTTATGAGGCTTCTCTTTTTGGGGATAGAAGATAAATACGAGGATGGCAACAATAAAAAGAACCAGGGCAATTCCAAAAACAGAGAGGGTCCTCCCCCTGTCCCCCTCATGAGGGGGACAGGGGGAGGACCCTCTTTTTACTCTCCCTTTTTTTGCCATGTTTACGCCTTACGACGGTTTTTGAACCGTTCCCTGGAATATATACCAGCTTTTCAAATAATCCAATGCCCTCTTTAGCTGGATATCCTCTGCTTCTTCCTTTTCTTTTTCAGCTTTTTCTTCCACCTTTACTTTCTTTTCAGGCTTCTCAGGTTTTTGAGGCTCGCCCCCTTCTGCTTCAAGGTGTCTTTCAAGGTCTTTTTCTTTAATATGGTCTTTTGCCGCAACATCCCCAACTGCTATGTCATGCTCTATACCCTTGGCCTGGATGGATCTTCCTGACGGCGTATAGTACTTTGAGGTGGTAAGCCTTATAGCCGAGCCGTCGCTTAGCGGCATAAT
>JACRNK010000020.1 GCA_016234985.1 Deltaproteobacteria bacterium | reverse complement strand
CGCCTTTTTCGTATCCAAACAGTTCGCTTTCTAAAAGTGTTTCCGAGATAGCGGCACAGTTTATTGCCATAAACGGCATGTCCATTCTCGGGCTGTTATAATGAACAGCCTTGGCTATAAGCTCTTTCCCTGTTCCGCTTTCTCCATATATAAGAAGAGTGGAATTGGTTGCGCAGACTTTTCTTAAAATTTTAAATATTTCCTGCATAGCCCCGCTGCTGCCGATTATGCCGTCTATGCTGAATCTTTCCCCAAGCTGCTCCTTTAAAAAGGTGTTCTCTTTTAATAGATTTGTTTTGTCAATCGCCTTTTTTACAACAACCAGCAACTCATCCATTTCAAATGGTTTTATCAAATAATCAAACGCCCCAAGCTTCATTGCCTCCACAGCAGAATTGATGGTGCCGTGGGCTGTCATAATAACAACGGTTGTCTGTGTATTTTCTTTAAGAATCTTTTTTAAAAGCGCAATTCCGTCCAATCCCGGCATCTTTAAATCGGTTAAAACCGCATCAAACCGGGTTTCTCTGAAAAGCCTTAATGCGTCCATGCCATTGTGGCTGGTTAAAACCTCATAGCCCTGATTGGCAAGGATTGTTTTTAAAATCTCCCTTTGCCCCTTCTCGTCATCAACTATAAGGATGGTGCCTTGTTTCATATCTTCTCCTTAACTCTCCAAGCCGATGGGTAGCTTTATAAAAACGACAGCGCCTTTCCCCAACCCGTTCTCTATCTCAATCCTTCCGCTATGCTCTTCTATAACCCTTTTTGTAAGGGCAAGCCCCAATCCGATTCCAGCAGTTTTGGTTGTGAAATACGGCTCAAAAACCTTTACCATACACTCTTCTGCAATCCCCTCCCCTGTGTCTTCTATCTTTACCACAGCAAATCCGTCAATTAAAGAGGTGTTTATTGACAGCCTTCCGCCACACGGCATTGCCTGAATTGCATTTAATACGATATTCATAAAGCAGGCCTTTATCTGCTGCCTGTCAAGATTCATGGCTGGAATATCTTTTGAATAATCTGTTTTTAATTCCAGCTTTTGTTCACGAATCATATGCTCGGCAACAGTAAGCGTCTCTTTGAGGACATCTTCAACCAAAACCTTTTCCAGCTTTAATGTGAGGGGCTTGCCGTAATCCAGAAAATTACCAATCATGCTGTTGAGTCTGCCTATCTCTGCCTTTATGCTTAATACCATGTTGTGGAATTCTTCTGTTTTCTTGGAATCTTCAGGTTGTTCCCCGATAGAGAAATTCGGGGACAAGTATTCTTTTCTCAAATGGTCTATGCTTAAATTTATAAAGTTTAACGGATTTCTTATTTCATGGGCTATGCCTGATGCAAGCTGCCCTATCTTAGAAAGATGCTCGGCTGCCATAAGCCGTTCTTCCAGCCTTTTGTTTTCCCGCAAACCCTTTACCATTTCATTAAAGTTTCTTGTCAGCTCGCCTATCTCATCTCTCGTATGGGTTTCTGGAATCTCCTGAAGATCGCCTGCCGCAACCCTCTGCGTTGCCTTTGCCAGATTATTTATCGGTTTAACATACTTCATGGATAGAAAGATGGAAATAGCTATGCCTATTGCGAAAACAAGGCTTGTCCCCAAAAGCCTTTTCTGATTATTGGACCTCAAAAGGTCGGCAAAGTCATCAAATCTCATTGTTATATGGATGTAACCGAGTTGTTCATATCCGACCACTACAGGCAGGATAATGTCGTAGCTCCGCCGGCTTTCCGGCGCAGCGCTGTCTCCGTGAGCAACTTCAGGGCTCACTATCTTCTTTGTTTTTGCGTCAACTGTCTGGCCTATTTTTTTAGGATTAGAGCTGGCGATTATCTCCATTTCATTATTAAGGATTGAAATTTCCCTCACCCCTCTTTTTTTAAATTGGCTCACATACTCCTTAAGCATCTCCTCATTTGCTTCCATATCTTCCGCTGTCATTTGCTCTACGCTTATTTGGATGGCGGATGAAAGCTCCTCTGTATATTTTTTTACCGATGTTATCAATTTCTTTTCCGCTATCTGATACAGAATAAATAATAGCCCTACGGATATAATGCAGAGGCCAAGCATCATTACCAGTAGTTTTGTTTTTAGGCCGACATTCTTTAAAAACATATCAATTTCCACCCCTTGCCCCCGTCAGAGAATATTCTCTAACGGGGTTGACCTGATTGCAAAAAGATTATAAGCTATTGCCATGTTGATGGAGCCGTGCAATATAAATCCAATGGACGCATTTTGCAGGTTATATTCAGAGCCATATCCATTTTTGTTAGACAGCTGCGATTGCGGCAGATATTCATTTGCAGGCGCAAATCCATTTATTTTAATAAAGGCGCAAAATAACAAAGTGGAAATCACTCAAGATTCCGCTTGCAAAATTACAACGGACAACGTCTTTTCCGTCATAAACGCGACCCTGAATGAATTTAAGGCCACGGGAACAAATTTTGTCCCCGGTAAGCATATCCCCTTTCAGGGCGGCG
>JACRNK010000092.1 GCA_016234985.1 Deltaproteobacteria bacterium | reverse complement strand
AATGGCAAAACGATACGAAGTAGATTTTGGCGGAAGACCTCTATCTATAGAGATAGGAAAGATGGCAAAACAGGCAAACGGCTCTGCGGTGGTGAGATACGGGGACACAGTGGTTCTGGTTACTGCCTGCGCGGCAAAAGAGGCTGCAGCAGGAAAAGACTTTCTTCCGCTCACAGTGAATTATATGGAAATGACCTATGCCGCAGGAAAAATTCCCGGCGGGTTTTTCAAGAGAGAAGGCAGGCCCAGCGAAAAAGAGGTGCTCTGTTCAAGGCTGATAGACAGACCTTTGCGGCCCCTTTTCCCGGAAGGTTATTTTAATGAAACACAGATTATCGCTACGGTTCTTTCCCTTGACCCTGAGAATGACCCTGAAATAGCGGCAATGATAGGCGCGTCAACCGCTCTCATGATATCCGATGTTCCGTTTATCAATCCTATCGCAGGCGTGCGCGTCGGCAGGATAGACGGAAAGTTAGTCTGCAATCCTACCTATAAAAATCAGAAAGAAAATAGCGATATTGATTTGATTGTTGCCGGCAGCAAAGAGGCCATAATCATGGTAGAAGGCGGCGCAAAGATGGTTTCAGAAGATGACATTCTTGACGCCATGATGTTTGCGCATGATTCCATGCAGCCGGTCATCGCCCTCCAGAAAAAAATAGCCACGGAAATCGGAAAGCCCAAGATGACTGTCCCAGCGCTGCCGATAGACCACGATCTCGTGAAAAAGGTGACGGACTTTGCCGATGGTAAGATAAAGTCGGCGCTTGCTATTCCGGTGAAACAGGAGAGATACCAGCGGTTGTCAGACATATCAAAAGAATTGACAGAGGCGCTGAAAACACAATACCAAGACAGGGAAGATGAGATAACTAAGATATTTGAAGACCTGAAATACAGGATATTAAGAGAGTCTGTGCTTTCAACCCATACAAGGATTGACGGCAGGGGGCTGGCTGATATCAGGCCGATAACCTGCGAAATAGGACTGCTTCCCAGAACCCACGGCTCTGCTTTGTTTACCAGAGGCGAAACCCAGGCAATGGTAGTTACCACCCTCGGCACATCGGAAGACGAGCAAAAGATTGACGCCCTGTCAGGGTGGGAATACAAGACATTCATGCTTCATTATAACTTTCCGCCATTTTCAGTCGGCGAGGTAAAGATGCTGCGCGGGCCCGGCAGAAGAGAGGTCGGACACGGCGCCCTGGCAGAAAGGGCTGTTACAAAGGTGCTTCCTGAATCCGATAAATTTCCTTACACAATACGAGTCGTCTCCGACATATTGGAGAGCAACGGCTCATCCTCCATGGCGAGCATCTGCGGCGCATCTCTGTCGCTCATGGATGCCGGCGTTCCCACAAAAGACGCTGTGGCCGGTATTGCCATGGGCCTTATAAAAGAAGGCGACAGGGTAGCCGTGATTTCAGACATCCTCGGCGATGAAGACCACCTCGGCGATATGGACTTTAAGGTTGCCGGCACAGAACGCGGGATTACCGCATTTCAGATGGATACAAAGATAAGCGGGGTATCCAGAGAGATATTGAAACATGCCATCTATCAGGCAAAAGACGGACGGCTGCACATATTAGGCAAGATGAAAGAGGCAATCTCTGCGCCAAAGACCGAACTCTCAGTGCATGCGCCAAGGATAATCACCATTTATGTCCGGCAGGAGAAGATAAAGGATGTTATCGGGCCTGGCGGAAAGAATATTAAAGGCATTATAGAGAAAACCGGCGTAAAGATTGATATAGATGATTCGGGAAAAGTGAACATAGCCTCTTCAGATGATGAGGCAGCGCAAAAGGCCATTGCCATGGTAAAAGAGCTTACGCAAGAGGCTGAGGTTGGAAAGATTTATCTTGGCAAGGTCCGAAAGATCATGGACTTCGGCGCATTTGTGGAGATTTTCCCCGGAACAGACGGCCTTGTGCATATATCTCAACTGGCCGAAGAAAGGGTTAAGGACGTCAAGGATATATTGAAGGAAGGCGATGAGGTGCTGGTAAAAGTTCTGGAGGTAGATAAACAGGGGAAAATAAGGCTTTCCCGCAAAGATGCGCTTGGAAAAGCGGCAAATTAGCTCGTAATTCACGGCTCTTATATCATGGTTCATAGGAGTTGCTATGAGCTAATCAAACGGCTTTTCATGAAGCGATGCGGAAAGGCCGTTTTTGTTTTGCGAAGGGAATCCAAGAGAAATATGTTGGGGGTAAGGGGACAGTTGTCCCGGTTATTGTTTTTTTATTCGGGACTAATATTTCTAATTCGGTGTTAATGGATTAGCCCCGTTCAGATAATAACTGGTTAGGCAATTAAGCTGACCGAACAATATTCATATGGCAGACAAACTCCATCAAATTTTTCTGAAAAACTTCAGCCACTTTATTGAGACTGTAGAAAAGCTCAACGAAACCGATCCCTCAAAAACGATAATTTACAGGGGCCAAACGCAAGATTTTCCATTGTTACCATCGATCTCTAGAAATAATCCGACCATTGACACTACGGACGTGGAAGTAACTGCGGTTGAAGAATTAAAAAGAAGAAGCAGATTAAAAATGAACAAGGATTTAATTGATGATTGGGATTGGCTGGTTTTTTCCCAACACTTCGGGTTAAGAACACGATTACTCGATTGGAGTTCAAATCCATTAGTAGGCCTGTGGTTTAGTTGTTTTGATGAGGAAGACTGGGATAAAGACGGATTTTTGTATGCATTAGTTGTTGATGACAATGTCCGACTAGACAGGGATAAAGACAAATCACCATTCGAGAGAAATCGAACCAGAGTTTACAGGCCGCACTTAAATAACGAACGGATCGTTGCGCAATCAGGGTGGTTTACCGCTCATGGATTCTCTACTAGTGCAAAAAGGTTCGTGCGGCTCGACAAGAATACGTTGCTAAAGAAGTACCTCACCAAATTTGTAATCCCGAAAGATTTGAAATTGATGTTCATGGAAAAATTGAATTTATTGGGAATTAACTATGAGAAATTATTCCCAGATATAGAGGGGATCTGTAATCAAATTAATTTTGAGTTCAAGTTATGATGTTCGAGCGGATTACTTGCCTAACAATTCATTGCAGCGGATACCGCTTCGCGTCACCGCTGAATTCCATACGTTATACGCCAAGGATAAAAGACAGGGAGTTTTACCCTTCTCAAATCATAAAATTAAAACAACCATGTTTGGAGTCCTTGTGATATAATGAATTTATAATTATCATTGTGTGAAAGGAGGGTAAGAAATGCATACGCAAATAAAGTACGAAGAGGAGATTATCAAGGAGTTGCAGAATATACCTGATGAGCAAATTGTTAATCTTCTCAACATTATACGCATCTTTAAAAAAAGTATCATCCTGCAGAGGGAAGCGGATTTCCATCTTAAAAAAGAATTTGACGAGTGGGATGCTTTAAGCGACGAAGCGCTGAATAATTTTGAGGCTAATTTATCGTGACTTTTGGAGGTATTTATCTCGTTGAAATTCCTGCTTCCGGCGGACATGAACAGCAAGGGCTTAGACCCGCAATTGTAGTTCAGACCTCTGAAAACAGCGACAGAATCCCTACCGTTCTTGTTGTTCCTTTCACCACACAAATAAAGGCTGCGAATTTCCCATTTACTTTTGTTGTAGAGCCGGATTCTACCAATCACCTGACGTCAACATCTATCGCGTTAGTGTTTCAACTAAGGGCTATTGATAAAAAGAGGATAAAAAGTAAAATCGGCAGCCTGAATCCATCCGATATGCAGATTTTGAAACAAAATCTGAAAAACATATTAAAATCATAAAAGATATGATAATGTTTCGCAGCACAGCAAAAATACGAAAGGAAGATACATGTCAAGAATTCAAAGAACCCAGCTAAAAAACGGCCTGAAGATTATAACCGAAGAGATGCCTGATATTCAGTCGGCATCCATCGGCATATGGGTAAACATAGGCTCAAGAAACGAAGACAGCAAAAAAAACGGCATATCCCATTTCATTGAACACCTCCTCTTTAAAGGCACTAAAAAAAGAACCGCCCTGGACATTGCAAGAGAGATAGAATCAGTTGGGGGGGTTCTCAACGCATTTACAGGAAGGGAAAACACCTGCTTTTATGCAAAGGTCTTGAGCAAGGATATTCCGCTCGCAGTTAATCTCCTCACTGACATATTCCTGAATTCAAAATTTGACAAACAAGAATTGGAAAAGGAGAGGGCTGTAATCCTGCAGGAAATAAAGATGGTGGAGGACACGCCCGATGATTTAATCCACGACCTCTTTGCAACGGCCTTTTGGAAAGGGCATCCGCTCGCCATGCCGGTCCTCGGCAACCTTCAGACAATGAGCTCCCTAAAAAGAGATGATGTGTTTTCCTATTATAAACAATCTTATCTGCCTCATGCGGTAATCATAACCGCTGCAGGAGACATAAAACATAAATCATTATTGAGGCTCTTAAAACCTTTCGAAAAGATGCCGGTTTCGGAGTCCTCTATCCGCAGGGGCGGATTTCAAACCCGCCCCTATAACTCTGAACTCCCCAAACCCCATCCCGGCATTACGCTGGAGCAGAGAAATCTGGAGCAGGTGCATCTCTGCCTCGGCACGGCCTCGCCGAACCAGGCGCATCCCGACCGATATAAGATTTATTTACTCAATACCTTGCTTGGCGGCGGAATGAGTTCAAGGCTGTTTCAGGAGATACGGGAGAAGCGGGGGCTTGCCTATTCCGTTTACTCATATCTGAATCTCTGCCTTGATGTCGGCTCGCTTGTGGTGTATGCTGGAACCACCCCTGATACATTCGGCAAGGTGGTGGAGCTAATTTTGAAAGAACTT
>JACRNK010000091.1 GCA_016234985.1 Deltaproteobacteria bacterium | reverse complement strand
TGATACCATTTACAAGGCTTGCGCATATCTTTGTCATAAACATCTACAAGTATCTCTGGAGACCGTGGCAGGTGGTCAGATGGTATAACAGGGACAGTCGCACAGAAAACATTGTTCAGTATAAATAATATAATTATTGACAAGCAATAAATAATCAGATAGGTTATGGCAAGAAAGGGTAGGGTATCCTGCCCTTTTTGAATTTAGATTTATTTCCTTAATACGAGGTGAATTATGATTCAACTCATTGTAGGGACTGCGGCTGTATTAGGCGCTTTGATAATAATGGCCGTCTTTTGGAAGGTTGGCACAAGCAGCATGCCAAGGGACGATGATTACAAGCATGTTGCAGAGGCGGGCTATGCCATCAGGAGAAAATATTTCTGGGCGCTTTTGGCAGTGAGCCTTGTTCTTTTTATTATCGGTGTGCTTGCATTTCCTTATCCAAAGGTCATGGAGGCAAAGATTAAAGGCGAGCCGTTTGTGGTGAAGATAAATTCAAAACAGTTCCAGTGGGATTTATCTGCAGCCCAGATACCCTTGGGTCCGGTAAGATTTGATGTTACCTCGCAGGATGTAAATCATGGGTTCGGCATCTACGATGAAAAAGGGGGGCTTGTTACCCAGAGCCAGGCAATGCCGGATTATGTGAATAAACTCTATGTTAACTTCACAAAACCTGGAAAATACAAGATATGGTGTCTTGAATATTGCGGCGTTGCCCATCATATTATGGCGACAGAATTTGAAGTAAAGTAGGAGGCGAAAAATGGATATATCGTATGAGAGACGGGTGGCTGGAATATCAATGGTTATAGGGGCTATTACCATTGTTCTCTTTGGCGTTACCATATTCATTGGTATAATAGCAAGGACGAGTCAGGGAGGCTTTATTACATTAAGGCCGGATGTTTTTTATGAGTTCATGACCCTGCACTCTGTCGGCGTAGCCGGCTCTCTGATGACCGGCATAACAGCGATGATGTGGTATTCTCTCAGGAAACACCTCAATCTGCATATGAATCTTATGCAGATAATGTTCGGGATTATAGGCGCGGTTGTGGTAAGTCTTCTGGCAGCCACCCTGCTTGGCTTTTATGGGACAGGATGGACATTCCTTTATCCGCTTCCGTTTAAATCTGCAGGCGCATGGGATGATTGGGCTGCCGGATTGTATCTGCTTCTTCTGCTCTGTGTTGTGGCTGCAATGACGATAAGCTGGGGCGATGTGGTGGTTGTCGCATCGAAAAAATATGGTTTTTCAGGCGCTGTAGGGTGGAAATTGATAGCAGGCATAGATACTCCTCAAACCACGCCTCCGCCGGTAGTATTAATTTCAACGATTACATCATTATGTGGTATTCTTTCCAATATAGCAGGGGCAACGGTATTGATACTTCTTCTTATCCATTGGGCAGATCCAGGTTTTTATCTTGATTATCTGTATATAAAGAATCTTATTTACTATTTCGGCCATATATTGATGAATATGGCTATGTATATGGCTGTGGCCATAGTTTATGAACTTATGCCCATATATGCGAAAAGGCCGTGGAAGTCTAATAAGATTGTAGCCATATCATGGAATGCCGCTTTTATAGCAGTCAGCCTTGCATACATGCATCATCTGCTTCAGGATTTTCCCCAGCCTTTCATTATTCAGGTGATTGCCGTATTTGGCTCCTATATGGCGGCCTTTCCTGCCACTGTAGTTACCGTTGTAGGGGCTATGGTTCTGGTTTACAGGTCAGGCATTAAATGGACAGTGGCGCCTCTTTATATGTTTATCGGTCTTATGAGCTGGACTATCGGCGGGTTCTGGGCTGTTCTTGACGCAGGCTTCAATAATGCGTTTCACAATACCATGTTTGTTCCCGGGCATTTCCATCTATATCTCCTTGCAGGCACCTCTTTCATATTTGTCGCCACGCTCTATAATATTACGGAAGAGTTGGGCGGGTGCAAGGATGCCTTTGAGGACAGGCTCGGACTATGGGCATGGTTTATAGGCGCTTATGGTGTTGCCCTTACATTTCTTTTGTCAGGTGTTTTTGGCGCGCCGAGACGTTATGCTGTTCAGATGCCTGGAAAAGAGATGTGGAGCGCATTCGGCGCCCTTTTCGGTTGGATCGTAATCTTTGCATTGATTTTGGTGATAGGCCGTTATATTACAAGGCTTCAAAAGGTGAAACCGCTGCGAAGCTGAAGAAGACAATTTAAAATAAGGAGGATAGACTTATGCCGGAAGAAAGAGAAAAAGCAGAAGAAGGGAAAGAGCCGATTCCTGCATGGCAGTTATTTTACGATGATATATTTTTGCTCTTCTTTTTAGGGGTTGCTATCCCCACTCTTGTATATACTGTCTGGGGTTTGATGGAGATAGTCCAGATTCCGGAATTGCCTGTGTTTAAACCGTAAAGGGAGGATAGAAGAATGGCTATAAAAGAACCTGAAAGGATATGGTGGAAACCATTTACAAGGGATGAAAGGTTATGGGTTGCAATGGCTCTCCTGTGGATGATGGGCTCTTTTGTTTTTATGCCTGTATATCACTTTATAGGCGCGCAAAACCCGCCAAGCGAAACATATCGCGTAAGAGACCATGAAAAATTCAGGGCGCTTGTTGACGGGATGGTTGCGAAGTACAAGGTAGGGGAGGATAAGGGAGTTCCTGTGGTAAAGCCTGAACCCGGATCAGATGTTTTTATGCAGGCAAGCATGTGGCAGTGGTATCCTGTCCTTGAGCTTGAGAAGGGCAAGACATATAGAATCCATCTGTCTTCTATGGATATAACACATGGGTTTTCAATCCAGCCCATCAATATGAACTTTATGGTGGTTCCTGATTATGACTATGTATTGACCCTTACGCCGACTACTGCCGGCGATTATTATATTGTATGCAATGAATTCTGCGGCCTTGGCCATCATCTTATGGTGGGCAAGATGATAATAAAGTAGGAGGTAATTTAGATGGATTATAGAATATGTTCGTTAACAGGGCTTAAGATTAACAAGCCGGCCGAGGATCTTATAAAATGGAATATGGTTACCGCTATCCTTTTTCTTGCCATTGGCGGTTTTATGGGGCTTCTCATGGCCCTTACCAGGTGGCCGTCGGTTCACTATCTGGATACTTCTCATTATTATCGGTTCCTTACCCTTCACGGATTTGATGCCTTGCTTTTATGGATTCTGTTTTTTGAGGTAGCGCTGGTGCATTTTACATCGGCTGTACTGCTTAATACGAGAGTGGTTGCCCCGTTTTCTGCATGGATAGCGTATGCGTTGATGCTGGTAGGCGCAGCCTTTGTAAATATAGTGGTATTTGCAGGGAAAGCCGATGTGTTGTTTACTTCATATGTGCCCCTTAAGGCTAACGGCGTATATTACCTCGGAATTATTATCTTTGCCGTAGGCGCTATTGTGGCATTCGCTAATTTCTTTGCAAACATCATTCAGGCAAGGAGAGACAAGGCATATCAACATAGTCTGCCGCTTGGCACATTCGGTCTTGCCGCTGCCTCAATAATAGGCATTGTTACCCTTGCGCACGGCGCTGTTATTATGATACCGGTCTTTTTCTGGTCTATAGACCTTATAAAATATATAGACCCTGCCACATACAGGCTTGTATTCTGGGGTCTTGGGCATCCGTCGCAGCAGATAAATGTATGCGCGATGGTGGCTATGTGGTATATGACGGCAGGGTTTGTTCTTGGCGCAAAGCCGGTGAATGAGAAACTCTCCAGAACCGCCTTTGTTCTCTATATATTATTCATAAATGTGGCGTCAGAGCATCATCTCCTGGTAGACCCGGTTTTGAGCAGCTGGCACAAGATTATAAATACGAGTTATGTAATGCATCTCGCTGTTCTTGCGAGCATGATTCATGCCTTTGCAATTCCTGCCTCCATTGAGGTGGCTTTGAGAAATAAAGGTTATACCAAAGGGCTTTTCGACTGGCTCAAAAATGCGCCGTGGGGCAATCCTGCGTTTTCCGCCACATTTCTTTCCATAATAGGCTTTGGATTTCTTGGCGGCACAACCGGCGTTATATTCGGCACAGAGCAGTTTAACATTATAAGGCACAATACCTTTGCCATTACAGGGCACTTTCATGCTACAGTAGTGTCAGGAACCACAATAGCGTTTATGGGAGGGACATATCTCCTGATTCCGTATATATTCAGAAGGAACCTTGTGCTGCCTAAACTGGCAGCCATCCAGCCGTATTTATATGCCATTGGCGTGGCTGTTATGTTAATAGGGATGATGGCTGCAGGGACTTACGGCGTTC
This sequence comes from Deltaproteobacteria bacterium, assembly GCA_016234985.1. Taxonomy (GTDB): domain Bacteria; phylum Desulfobacterota; class GWC2-55-46; order UBA9637; family UBA9637; genus JACRNJ01. Next base: position 9,995 of record JACRNK010000091.1, on the reverse strand, counting down.
CGCGGAGACACTGGGATATCACTTTTTCCAATGCCATATTTTCATTCAGCTTTGACCCGTCCGCGGATATGTTCCTGAGCATGATGGGAGTAGGCGGCTTATTTGCAGCGCTTGGAGGCGCTATGTTCATAATAATATCCCTTGGCTCCATAATGTTCGGCAGGAAAATTCAATAAGTATTTTAAAAGGAGGCGGTGAAAATGGAAGAGGAAAAAGAGAAACATGAAAATAAGATGGAGGCGCCGGGAACATTTGCGTTATCCATTATCTTTCTTGTGGCTTTTATAGTTATGTGGTTTGCCCACCTCAAATGGCTTGTAGAGATATGGGGGGTCAGATAAAAACTTAAATTACGAATTGCGATTTATGAATTACGATTTAAAATCTAAAATCGTAAATCTTTCATAGGAGATATTCATATGGAAAATGAGAGGATAAATTGGCCTTTGCTTATAAGCGTGGCCACGGTATTGGTTGTTTTGGCATTGATTATCATGCCGTGGAAATAGATTAGGTCAGGAGTTCGGAGAATAAAAGACAGGAAATAAATACTTTGAACTGATGACAGGGGACAAATAAGCCTTCGATAAAATCGGAGGCTTTTTGATTTTAAAAATGAAGATATGGATATTTCTTATTTTTCTTGCCGTATTTGCCGTTACAAACGTTTACGGTGAAATAAGCCTGGAGACCGGCAAAAAGGCGATTCAAGCGGCGCAGTGGGCAGAGGGAACAATGCTTAAGGATTATACCCTGACGGATCAGGATGGAAAGACTTTTCGCTTAAGCGAATACTTCGGGAAAGACAAGCCCCTTCTTGTCAGTTTCATCTATACATCCTGCACAGTTGTCTGTCCTACTATTACAGCTCCTCTTTTGAAAGCAGTTGAAGATGGCAAGAAAGAACTGGGTGATAAATTTAATGCGCTGACTGTCGGTTTTGACGCCGAAACAGACACCCCTGAAAGGCTCAGAGAATATGGAAAGAGATGGACTTCGGATTTTAGCTTTATAAGGTTTGCCACCGGCAGTAAAGAGACGATAGAGAAGATGACGAAAGATTTCGGTTTTTTCTATCAAAAGGAAAGTTGGGGTTTTAATCATCTCAATATGATAAGTGTCGTAAACAAAGACGGCAGGATATATAAACAGGTTTATGGCCGGGAATTAACCTCGGATGATATAAAAATCCCTTTAAAGGAATTGATCACAGGCCGTATGCCGCAGCAAAGGCCGGTTACATTTATAGACAGGATAAAGCTATTCTGCTCCACATACGATCCTGCAACAGGTAAATATGTGGTAAACTGGGCTGTGATACTTGGGGTCTTGATTCAATTGATTATAATCCTCATAATTGTCTTTGCCGTATGGGGCAAGTCCATTACAAAGTTGCTTTCCAAAATACATCCCAACAGAATCAAATCTGCATAAAAATGAAAAATATTTTATCTCATGCTCACAGAGGTTGGTCATGGCTGGAGCATCGGGCAAACAAGGCATATACCCCGGCATATAATCCGCTTTATCATCTGGGGGCCATCGGTGTATTTCTGATATGGATTCTCATCATTTCAGGCATCTATCTTTTTATATTTTATGAGATTAGCGCAAGGGGGGCATATTTATCGGTTAAATATTTGACTCAGGAGCAGTGGTATCTGGGCGGCATGCTGCGCAGCCTTCACCACTACGGCGCAGACCTTCTTATTATTATAACATTCCTCCACCTCATCCATACATTTGTAACCGATAGATACAAACACTGGCGCTGGCTTGCATGGGTAAGCGGCGTGGCGCTTTTATGGTTTATCTGGATAAGCGGCATCTTCGGCTATTGGATGGTTTGGGATACAAGGGCGCAGCTTGTTGCCCTGCTTTCCGCAGAGATGCTGGAAAAGCTGCCCATATTCGGCCAGCCCCTTTCCATAGCGCTTTCCGGCAGCGACACTCTGTCAGATCAGCTTTTCTATATAATCCTTTTTATCCATTTCAGTGTTCCTGTGGTTCTTTTTATCTTCCTATGGATCCATGTGAAAAGGATTACAAAGGCAAAGATCAATCCACCTGCTGCGCTTTCCTGGGTTGTTATCGGTTTTATTTTGGCGCTTTCCATTATCAAGCCGGCAAAACTTGGGCCTGGCGCAGACCTTGGCAAGCTCCCTGTAGATATCCCATTTAACTGGTTTTATCTATTTATATATCCGGCGCTGAAACATATATCAGCCCCTTCACCCTGGGTTGCTATCATTGCGGCTACTGTTTTTGTTGCATGTCTTCCGTGGATTGGAAGAAACAGAAGGCTTCCGGCTGCTTTTGTGTTACCGTCAAATTGTGTGGGATGCGGGCAGTGTGCGGCGGATTGTCCTTATGAGGCGATTTCTATGGCAGCAAAGGAAAATGTTCTGCCGGAGGCAGCAATATCCGCAAAGAACTGCGCTGGTTGCGGCATCTGCGTGGGGGCATGCGACTATATGGCAATAAATTTGCCTGATTGGACAGAAGATGCGATGAAACAAAAAATTCTGCGCCTATCTCAAGAACTAAAAGAAAGCGGAAGTTATCCTACCATCTTTACCTTTGTATGCGCGAGAGGGGTTGAACTGAAAGATAGTTTAAAAGATATAGCATGGACAAAGGTTATCAGTGTCCCGTGCATCGGCATGCTGAAACCGTCAACTGCGGCAATTCCCATAGAGGCGGGTATTCACGGGGTTTTTATTGCGGGATGTCAGGCCGGTGATTGCTATTACAGGTTTGGAAACGAGTGGCTTGCGCAAAGACTGAAAGGAATAAGACGTCCTGTTCCTGCATGGAGTTTTGAGGATTTCAGGGTTAAATCGGCCGGGTTTTCCAATGTTGAGACAGGAGATTTTTTAATGAGTCTAAACAGATTCAGAGAGGAGATAAGGGGCGGATGTCAAAGGTAAAAATTATACAATCGGCCATAGGACTGCTTTTGCCGTTCCTGTTAATAATTTTTCTATCTGATGCGCCATACTCTTACTTTTCTGCGCAAGACAGTATGCTCAAGATTGCGTTTAAGCGCTCAGGGAAAAGGGTTCAGGAATGTAATGAAGAAGAATTTATAAAACAGGAGGCTGCAAAATATGCAGAGATGCAGAAGACCCGTCAGGGGGTGCCGATGGATGTGGGAAAAAAGGCAGGGTGCAGCAGGGAGAGGTTTCCCGTGTTTATAGAGATGTATGTAGATGGAGAAAAGATTTTAACAAAGGACTATCCGCCGATAGGCATTCGGAAAGACGGCCCATCTTTTGTATACGATAGGTTTCTGATTAAACCGGGAAAACATAAAGTGTTTGTAAAAATTAAGGATGGCGGACCGGACAGTCCATTTTTTACTATGGACAAAGAAATGGAATTTATACAGGGGAAAATTATGCTTTTAAGGTTTTAATTGGCAGGGTGCTTACTTTTGTAAAGGGTTGACAGCCCCAATATATGAGCTATACTTACTTTTAGGCGGCTGAACATAAGTTTTAATAATGCAGAGCCTGAAAGGGGGTGGTTTACTATGGCAAAGATAAGCGAGTATGACAGGTTTGGTGAAGAAGGTTTAAGCAAGGAGGAGTATGCAAAGAGGCAGGATTATGTCCTGAAAAGTTGCAAATGTGCTGGGTGTCCCACCTTTGTAAAAGGTGATAACCCTGCAGGCGCTTACTGCTTTCCCCTTATAGGGACCAGCGAAGCGATCCGGCGGGAGAAAGATTGCATCTGCGAGACATGCCCGATCTATGAAGAATATGAGCTTACTCATACCTTCTATTGCACAAGGTGTTCGCAGCTCTGTCAAACTTATAAGATGGAACTTGGCGGAGGACATGAGTAGGTTTTAAACTCATTCAGGCACGAGGGATGGAATGTTTCCATCGTGCCCTACCCTCTGGTATATTTTTTTGCCTCTGCATGTCTGCCAATAACTTTTTTGCCTCTAGGAGATGTTGAATGGAGATTACGACTGTCGAACAGGCAAAGGCCGGGATTTACAAATGGCTCAGCGAAAATCAGCACCAGGTAAAGGAGATAAAGGACGAGAACGCAAATTTTCATTTTGAGATAGACTATCCTCTGCATACGCAAAAAAGGCAGCGGGTAATACAGCCAAAGGAATATCCGGGGCTTGTGGTAATCTTAAACGGCGTCTCGCTTGCCCCTGAGCATATAGAGAAGCTGACCAAGATGAAGGAAGATAAAAGAGAGGTATTCTACGCTGAGATAAGAAATACGCTTATATTTTTGGAGAACAGCTATGATATGAACATGGACGAGCAAGGCGTTGCAAAGCAAGTCCAGTTTTCATACGAGGTATACTTTGACGGCCTTTCCAAGACCAATCTGTTTAAGGGGCTTTTGTTGAATCACAGGACGCTTTTGTATATAGTCAGCACATTTAATGAAAAATTCGGAATCCCGGTTCTGCCGACCACGTCGGCAGGACAAGATGTGGTAGGCCGCGCATAAATCGCAAGGAGTTTGTAAGGATGACACCTCGTTCCCAAGCTCCAGCTTGGGAACGCTATTGTTTTGGAAACTCCAGCTTCCAGCATTTAAACGCAATATCCTGTATGAAGAACAACAAGAAGCAGGAGCTTCTTGGACAATTATGTTCCCAAGCAGGGGCTTGGGAACAAGATAAAGTTTCAGGGGAGGGTGAAATCAGAAGATGTCAATGGTTTAGAGGAGTGAATCAAGATGACGGAAAAGATATTAAAAATAAAATATACGTGTCTCCATCCATCCTGCGTCGTGTTTTGCAAAAACGGCGAATTACTTCTGCCGGAGTCTGAATTTGCCCGTTTGTCTTCCGCTCATAAGCATGTCCCTGAAGGTTTTAATCAGGGAGAAGAAGCGCTTTTTAAAAGCCCCAGGAATGCCTGCCGAATGGGCTATGGGCAGCAGTTTAAGGCATTAAGTGTTGCGGCAGCAGAAGATGAAAATGCTGAAGCACAGTCTGAGGAAAATAGCCCTGTGAAGGATCCCATCGCCCATCTGATAGCTGAACACAATAAGGTGCTGGAGAAGGTTGAAAGAGTTGAGGAACATCTTATTAAAAGGGATATTGGCGGCCTTTGGGTTTCAACCGCAGACCTTGACAATATCCTTCATCTCCACGGCGGCATAAAGGAGGAGGAGATATTATTCCCCGCGCTCAGCGGCCTTGTCCCTTTTGGCGAAGGCCTTGTCGCCTGCATAAACGAGGATCACCGCGAGATAGTATCGCTGCTCTATTCCTTCCGCGAGGCGCTTAAAGACGGAAACATAAACGACAAGATAATAGGCTCATCGCTTGTAGCCCTCAAGAGCCATATACGGAAAGAGGACAACGAGTTTTTTGAATTCGTCAAGAAGTATATCAACGATGAGATGAAAGAGGCAATAATGTCAAAGATGGAGCTTGCAGATAAGACGTTTGCGCCAAAAGAGCCGGGGGAGCGCAAATTTGACGAGAAAGAAGCGGCGGAAAGAATGAAGTTCCATGAGAAGACACTTGAATCAAGAGAGATTGCCTGCGATACATGCTGTCATTAGAACGTTATCAATTGAGCGCAGGAATAAAATAACTATGGTTGCTACCTTGCACAGAAACAATCCATCTTTCTGTCTGTAAATTTCTTTTCAGTAGTGACAATAGGTTTTTGATTGAAAAAGTGTAAATTTTATTGTAACTTTAAGCCCATATGAAGACAGCTACTTTTAGAGAATATGTGACAGAGGTCTTAAAAAACGCCATTTATGAAAAGGGTGAAAACTTTGCTGTAATTATTGCGGAGGCGCCAGACCTGCCAGGGTGTTTTACCCAAGGCAGAAATTTTGAAGAGGCAAGGGAAAATCTTATGGATGCTATAGATCTCTGGGTTACTGTAGGATTGAAGAGGGGTGAGGAAATGCCTGTCGTAAATGGCTGTCATCTTGCTGCGGATGTGGAAGTTTCAGCAAAGAAAAGGGCTTATGCCTAGCCTGAAGCCATGCAAGCGGCAGGTATTGATCAAGAAACTGAAAGGGTTTGGATTTAAAGGGCCGTATCCAGGCGGTAAACATAGTTGGATGGAGAAAGAAAATATCCGCCTTATCATACCAAATCCACATAAAGGCGATATAGATGTTGGACTTGTCAGAAGAATTTTGAAACAGGCTAATATACACCCCGAAGAGTGGAGTAAAATATAACTACCATGTTGCCCCCCCTCTCCCACTCCCCATGTGGGTAGTTGACATACAATTAAAATTTGGCGATTATGAGACTGGGACATAACCAGAGGTAATGCCATATTCACCGGAGATTTTTAATTGTGGCACCAGTCTTGCACACACACACACACACACACACACACACACACACACACCAGCCGTCACATTTTTAAAATTGCGATATTGCTCGCAGTTGCCCTTCCCTGCCTGTCGGTAATTTTTCTTATTCCAAAGCAGGTCTCCGGCACAGGCGGCACATTCCCCCAGACCGAGCATGGCGGAACAGACGCCGCATATCCTGACAGGGCAAAAGACAACATAACCGGGGTCAACCGCGGCAGAATGAAAGATTCCTCCGGCACTCTCTACTATTCAAGCGGTCAATACAACGATGCCAATCCAGAGGCAGGCATATATCAATCCGGCGAATGTTCCCACTGCCATGAAATGCACGCATCCTTCGGAGGCGAAGAGCCTATACCCAATTGGTTCTCCCACGGAAGCGCAGGTGCAGGGCCGGACCAATACGCGCTTTTTGCCGATTACTACGACAAGTTAAGCCGCATAAACTTCTGCGCATACTGCCATTCGGAAAACGACCCTGACGCAAACGGAAACTTCTTCGACACGCCGTCCAATTACAGCTTCAAAGGCGCGGCCAAGTTTACGGGGACATCCGGCCTGCCGTCCGCCCACTACCAGCCACAGTGGGGACGCACCCCGGCCCAGTGGCCTGGCGGGCAATACGGCTCAACATATCCTGCCAAAACCTCATCCGAGGCAGGAACCTGCGTAAACTGCCACACACCGCACGGCTATACATACACTTCAAGCGATGCAGCCGTAGGCTCGGTTGCCGCCGGAACTCCATATCCCAAACAACTTGTTGAGCTTGCGGACATAAACAAGAAAAACCCCACGACCTCTCCCATAACCGGCTGGCCAAACGTCAGCGGCCGCGACCCTGACGACGCCGAAGACCTCTGTTACACCTGCCATGACGGGAGTCCGGTGACCAACAAGAACCTCTCCATGTATAATCCGGCAGGTTCGGGTTACATGAGCGGACAGACAAATATAAAGGACTCCTTCGTGCAGGGCTATCATCACCCTGTGAAAGATTCGGAGCAGGTCGGCAAGACATCGTATTATCATTCCGACGCGGCAAAACCCATAGATGTCCACCCCGCTGTAGAATGCACCACCTGCCACAACCCCCATCTTGCGAGCGGCAGGTGGGATGATGCGTCAAGCGCAAATCCATCGCCTACGCCGATTGTGCTTCCGGGAGTAACGCAGGGGCTGTATAACAGCAACCCAGGGTTGTATCCCTACCAGTGGCCGCCTTCTTCGTGGGGCTTAACCTACCAGCAGGGAGACCTATGGGGAGACGACTCCTCGGAGAAGCTCAACGCGCTTTTGCAAAGATACCCCAATAAAGGCACAGGCGGCTGGCAGTTCAACATCAATAGAGGGTATGCCTACGGCGCCACCAACATGCCCTTTGACCAGCCTGCTAAGTATCAGCCGCCTAAAGGCGGCACAACATCAGGCCAATACCAGCCGGATGGAGATTCATTGCCCGATTACATAACCTTTTGCCTTGACTGCCACCAGCACAAGGTAGGAACGCATATGCCGATATATTGGGGCAACGGTTTTCCTCCCGGCGTTGTCGCCAACCAGTGCGACGGCGTGTGGCCCTACGACTGCGTTACAGCCAGTAGCTGGGAGCCGCACGGTTTCGACGCGGCCAATCTGCCGGGAACAGGAGGGGCTTGCTGCGGCAGCCCTTACAAGTGCGCCGACCCCGACCAGGGCGTGGATCCATCGAGCCCCATGTACAACGAACCACGGGGAAGGGGTTATACGCTCTTTTCAAGACATCCCTACGAGCCTGAGGACAGGAATGCTGGTATAAACTTCGTTCTCTCATGCACAGACTGCCACGAGCCGCATGGCTCAAGCAACAGCAGCCTTTTTCGCTCCATAGTGAACGGTTATGATATCCCGGCCAATGGCGGAATGACGCATAATGTCATCTGCAATGCCTGCCACTGGTATGTCGGCGGCCAGATGACTTACGACGATTCATGCGGCAGCGGTGGGCTGAAGGGCTGTGCCACGGCAAGCTGCCACCTCACACAATCGCTCCACCGCATAGATAAAAACGATTTGGGCACCGGCATCGTGCTTTACAATCCGACCTGCCCCCCTTCACCTGTAACCTTTAATTTTGATATAGACGGCAGGGACACCACTAACAAGATGGCCGGCACAATATACGGCGGCGCGGTCAGCGGCGGATACTTCAACGGAAACGGAACCAGCACCTATATTGACTATACTAATAACGATACCTGCCTGAAACCAGATCAGACCGTTACCATAGAGGCGCGCATAAAACCCGCTGCAATATCATCAGGCACAACCAACACCCTCCAACGTATCTTATCTAAGTCTGGAACAGGCTCTGCAGCCACATATCAACTATCCGTATGGCGCAACATCAACGGTCCCAACTCCACAAATTCTGCTCAAGGCGTTCCGTATAACGCGCCAAACGGCGAAGCATCTATAGCCTTCTGGTATAACCCGTGCAGGGGACAGCCAACCGGATGTTCCACTTTGGCATCCACAGATACGACATGGAATGTGGCGTTGACCAATTACACAGGAGCGGCAACCGGAAGCGAAAAGAATTGTCCCATTGTAGCCAATCGCTGGTATAAAGTGAAGGCAGTGTTCAGTTCAAGCAAGACCACTTCACCGGTTGACATCTTCATTGACGACCAGGGGACTGCCGGAGACGATGTCGGCCAAACGTGGAGCGGTTACAGAAACTGCACCGATACTGACCGAAGCCTGATTTGCCCCACATGTTCCGCACTAAACGCCGCCGGAGACAGGATACAATACTACGATGGAGATATGGGCATAGGCGCTGATAAAGCCCCGGCAAACTATTTCAACGGACAAATTGACTGGATCATTTGGCAGAGCACGGCTGATTATACCGGCGTTGACGACCCGGCGCAATGAGAATTTTACAGACCACAAAAAAAGGAGGAACAGGACATGAACGAGTTGAACAGGAATTATCTTGCCGCCTTAAAGGGCGAACACAGGGCGATTGAGAGGCTTATGGGCGAGGTCAAATTCTTTATTCATAATAAGGACACCTTCGGCATAGCCAGGTGCATGCATTCTCTTAAAATCAGTCTTGTAGAGCATCTTAAAAAAGAAAACGACAAGATGTATGCGGAGTTGTCCGATAAGGCAAAAGAGAAAAATATGGAGCAGATGGATGCGTCCTTGCGCCTGTTTTCAGACATGATGAAAGGCATAGCGGATAAGGCTCTTAATTTTTTTAACAGCTATCCGGACAAAGAGGCGGTAGCAAAACTTTTGCCCAAATTCGAGGAAGATTTTAACGAAGTCAATGAAAGTTTGTTGCGCAGGATTAAACACGAAGAGCAGGTATTGTATGCGCTGTATGAAAGACACTGCTGTTGATTGAATCAGGTTGTTTATGGCGGACGAGAGGGAAAACAAACTTATGCTGAAACTTTACAGACCGAAATTAGGCGTGGGAGCGAAAACCTTTATCGCCCTTTCCATAATGTTCTGGATACCCGCGTCTGTGGCGGTTGCAGCCTTTTTTTACCTGTTCCAGAATTTAATCTACGAAAATATCACAGAGTCCGTAAAAATACAGCTCAAGGGGGCGAAACTCATATATGAGGAAAAAGCGGCCGCAGCGGAAGCTGCGCTCTCGCAGATAA
>JACRNK010000090.1 GCA_016234985.1 Deltaproteobacteria bacterium | reverse complement strand
GGGGGAAGTAATATTCAAGGGTTTTGAGTCTGCAACCCCTACAATTGTCTATGAGATAGTTAATAAGGATTCGGAATTTTCAAAACTTTTATTGGCGTATCATTTTGACAAGTGGCATGAAGAGGCGCAAAAGGCAGCGGGCAGCAAGCAGTGATTGAAATTGAAAAAGCTATAGCCTTGTGATAGTTTTGGTTCTTTCGTAAAAAAGTTGAATTTTGGGTTTTTGATTGTTTTAGCCTCAGAGAGGCGATCTGTTTGTAGAACAAAAATGTACAACCAAAGACAGAGCTCCGTAGGAGCAGCCTGTAAGTTTGCACACAACGCACAGACAGGCCGCTCCTATGGAGCTAAAACATTTTCTAAAATTTATTTCTACAAACAGTATGCTCCTACGGAGCAAAACAAAAAAAACAGCGGGCAGTTTAAAATCGTAGTTTTTTTTACTGTTTACTGTTCACTGACAACTGTTCACTGTATTTAAAAGGAGGCCTATGAAAAAAATTGGCTCATTTACCTTTGTCTTGCATTCCCACCTTCCCTATGTCTTATCCCACGGCAGATGGCCTCACGGAACAGACTGGCTGAACGAAGCTGCGGCAGAGACATACATACCGCTCTTGAACGTCTTTAATCGTCTAATAGCGGAAGGGATTAGCCCCAAGGTAACCATAGGACTTACGCCTGTCTTGACAGAGATGCTTGCGAGCCAGTCGTTCAAAACAGAGTTTAAGGCATATCTCGGACACAGGCTTGAGGCGGCAGGAAAAGACATTGCCGAGTTTGAAACCCTTGGCCAGCCTGATTTTGCAAAGGTTGCAAAGATGTGGAAGGATTTTTACAGGAACATATACAAAGATTTTGTCGAGAAATATGAGCAGAATATTATAAAGGCCTTTGCAGACCTCCAGAACCAGGGGCATATAGAGATAATCACCTGCGGGGCAACTCACGGTTATTTCCCTTTGCTTTCGCAGGACATCAGCATACAGGCCCAGGTAAAGCAGGCTGTGGCGTCTTATAAAAGGCATTTTGGAAAACAGCCGCGTGGCATATGGCTGCCGGAATGCGCTTACAGGCCTGGTTACAAATGGTCGCCGCCGGTTGACACAGGGAATAAGATAGAGCCATATAACAGAAAAGGTGTGGAAGAATTTTTAAGCGAGAATCACATTGAGTATTTTTTTATAGATGCGCACCTTTTAAAAGGCGGAAAGGCGATTGGCGTATATCTTGACAGGTTTGATGCGCTTCAGAACCTCTGGGCAAGATTTTCCGAGCAGTACAAACCGCTGCCTGAGAGCAAAGAGAAGACGCCGTATAAGGCATATTGGGTCGGTTCTGCGTCAAAGGGCAAGAAACCCGTGGCTGTTTTTACAAGGGATTCCAAGACAGGCCTCCAGGTGTGGAGCGGAGAGTGGGGTTATCCGGGCGATGGCAACTATCTTGATTTTCACAAAAAGAGATTTCCAGGCGGGATGAAATACTGGAGGGTTACAAGCTCTAAAGCCGACCTTGCCGACAAAAAGGAATATTCGCCGGAGATTGCTTATGCAAGGATATCCGAACATGCAGAGCATTTCAAGGAATTGATTAAGGCAAATCTAAATGCCCATCTTAAGACTGCTAAAGAGCCCGGCATAGTCGTGTCTCCCTATGACGCAGAGTTATTCGGTCATTGGTGGTTTGAAGGGCCTGAATGGCTGTACGGAGTCATTAAAGGTCTTCATCTTGACGGAAGCGTGGATTTGACGACAGCGGGTGAATATCTTGACAGACAAAAACCGACTGAGGTCATATCTCTGCCGGAGGGTTCATGGGGAGAGGGCGGTTATCACTGGATATGGCTGAATGATACGAACCAGTGGACATGGAAACATATCTACGAATCCGAAGAAGAGATGATAAAGCTGGCAAGGCAATATGGCGATAAAAAAGAGGATATCCTTCTTCAAGATATTTTAAAACAGGCTGCAAGGGAGCTTCTTATCCTTGAGTCCTCTGACTGGCAGTTCCTCATCAGCACTCTATCGGCCAAGGATTATGCGGAGGCTCGGATTGTCCGGCATTACGAGGATTTTAAAAGGTTGGCTGAATTGGCAAAGATGAAAGGCGAGGGAAAGGATATTTCACAGAGCGATAAAAACTTTCTTGAAATGTGCCAGCAAAGGGATGAGCTATTTCCTGATATTGAGGTGGCGTGGTTTAAGGAATTGGAGTTTAAGTAGCATTTGTTATGTCAAAAAAACTTTACCAAAACTTGACAGTTTTTCATAAATTTACCCTATGACTAAAACAGAAAAACAAAAGCACAAAGCTGACTTTAAAAAAGATTTGAAAAAGTTTACAGAGAGTTTAAAAGAATATGTGTCCACTGACACAGGCGAGTGGACAGTCAAGGGTTTTATTGACATATACAAGAACATCTATACTATTTCGTCTGACACAAAAATTGTTTCCAAAATTCTTGAAATCCACATCT
>JACRNK010000089.1 GCA_016234985.1 Deltaproteobacteria bacterium | reverse complement strand
GCGCATCGCATTGAGTTCAAGGGCGCGATAGACATTGTTACAGAGATGGATACAAAGGCGGAAAATCTTATAATAAAAACCTTGAAAAACACATTTCCTGATCATGGAATATTGACGGAGGAAAGCCAGGAACAAAAAACCAATTCAGCGTATCGCTGGATAATTGACCCGCTGGACGGCACCACAAATTATTCTCACGGGTTTCCTGTTTTTTGCGTGTCTATCGCATTAGAAAAAAATGGCGAAATAATCCTCGGCGTTGTCTATAATCCCATGCTCAATGAATTATTTACGGCAGAAAAAGGCAAGGGCGCGTATCTCAACAATAAAAAGATAAAGGTATCTGCTATTGCCGAACTCAACAAAAGCCTGCTTGCAACAGGTTTTCCATACGATGTAAGGACATCGGAGCAAAACAACATTGCCAATTTTGCCAACTTCGCCGTAAAAGCCCAGGCCATAAGAAGGGCAGGTTCTGCTGCGCTGGATATGTGTTATGTCGCCTGCGGAAGATTTGACGGTTTCTGGGAATTGAAACTGAAACCGTGGGATACTGCGGCGGCAATGCTTATCATCAACGAGGCCGGCGGAATGGTAGCAGATTTCAAGGGCAACCCATTTTCCTTTTATTCAGGCGAAACCCTTGCAAGCAACGGTTTGATTCATGTTGAGATGATTAATATCCTGCAAAATAAAAAATAGGAACAGTCTTCCCCCGCCTCAATATTTCTAAATCCAAAACAAACTATTAGCTTCGGCGTTAAATTTTTAAAAAGGAATTGACTTTTTGCAGTTTTGAAATTAAAATGGTCATAAAAATTTGGAGGCGCATATGAGAGAGGTTCAGGAGGTAATCCCCATTACCCAAGCAAAAAGAGACTTTCTTGATATTATGAGAAAGGTAGAAGAAATGGATGAAACTATTGCTATAACAAAAAACGGTGTTCCAGTGGGAATTTTGATAAACATTGAGCGGTTTGAAGGGCTGATGGAAACAATAGATATCTTAAGCGATAAGGAAACCATGAAGGCTCTGGAGCGCGCTAAGAAACAGCAAAAGGCAGGAAGGTTTTATACCCACGAAGAGGTTTGGGGTGAATGAAAAAATTCAGATTCAGGTATTTGCCCGAAGCGAAGAATGCGATCAGAAAGCTTGTCCCTGCGATAAAACCCGGCCTGAAAAGCGGCATCGAAAAACTCTTACATAATCCATTTTCCGGAAAGGAGCTTGTTGACGAGCTTTCCGGTTTTCGTTCCCTTGCCATTGGCGCCTATCGTGTGATTTACCTGATAATCGGGGAAGAAAGCCTCATAGAAATTCATTTTATCGGACACAGGCGTGATGTTTATATGAATTTTAAAGAAATGCTTGAAACAATCAAAAGATAAGCCCGGTAGATTGGGTTGAGGAACGAAACCTGCTTTTATGCTCAACCATTCCAAGAATGCTATTAAGATTTCCCTCTGCATCTATCTTCCTCGTCAAATCCATGCCCCATACAAGATTCTTCGGCACATCTTTCGGCCTTTTCTCTTTAATTTTCCTTCTCAATACCTGAATTTCATAACGATGCTTTCTTACAACCTCATTCACATTGTTTATTTTTCCCTTGACAACCTTTATGGTTTTGATAATATGTAATCAGTTCAAGAATAAATTTAAACTTGATGATGCTTAAAAAACAGGAAGTTGAGCATATAAAAAAATAAGGGGGGTATGTATGGGTATAAAGACCCCAGAATTGCTAAAAATCATAGATATACCCCGCCAGAAATTATATTATCTGGAGCAAAAGGGATATATAAAACCGCAAAAGATTGTAATAGGCGAAAAGAGTTTCCGGGAATATAGCGAGGAGGATGTAAAAAGAATAGAGTGCATATGGAAGTATCTGAAAAAGGGTTTTAAATACAGAGTGGCGCATGAAAAGGCGGAAGAGGAATTAAGCAATCCCCAGATGAACCTTATTAAACATGTCCCCGAAGACTTTAATCGGGGAAAGGAGGAAAAATAATGGAGCTCTCAATCAGCTCTGAACCCCCAAGCAGTAATTTAGCCAGGAATCTTTTAGCCGAACCGGAAGAATCTAATCATCTACAGGAATGGAAAGATTGGAAGTGGCAGCTTAAAAATAGAATAACCACATTGGAAGAGCTTAAAACGCTTATTGCATTGACGCCTTCCGAAGAAGAGGGCATCAAGAGATCAAACGGGCGGTTGGCAATGGCCATCACACCCTATTTTTTTTCCCTGATAGATAAAACAAACCCAAATTGTCCCATCCGCAAGCAGGCAATCCCCAGAATTGAAGAATTCAGCATATCAACCCATGACATGATAGACCCGTGCGGCGAAGACAATCACTCGCCGATGCCGGGCCTCGTGCACCGCTATCCTGACAGGGTGTTGCTTTTGATTACCGACGCCTGCGCCATGTATTGCCGCTACTGCACAAGGCGGCGCATGGTCGGCGAAGAAATGCCTCCCATGTCAATAGAACGGTTTGAAGAAACATACAAATATATTAAATCAAAAAGGTCTATCCGCGATGTGCTGATTTCGGGCGGAGACCCATTGATGCTTAAGACAGAGCATCTTGAATATTATCTCAAGAAACTCCGATCTATCTCGCATCTTGACATTATAAGGCTTGGCACAAGGGTTCCTGTAACACTGCCCATGAGGGTGGATAAGGAACTGGTTGAGATGCTGAAAAAATACCACCCCGTTTATATGAGCATCCATTTTTCGCATCCGAGAGAGGTAACGTCTGATGTGAGAGAGGCATGCGGCATGCTGGCGGATGCAGGCATTCCACTCGGAAGCCAGACGGTTCTTTTAAAAGGCATCAATGACAAACCCTCTGTTATGAAAAGGCTGATGCATGAACTGCTGCGTGCGCGAGTCAGGCCGTATTACATCTATCAGTGCGATCCTGTAACCGGCACAGGCCATTTCAGGACGCCTGTATCCGTGGGTATAAACATCATAGAAAAACTCAGGGGCCACACATCAGGATATGCTGTTCCTACCTTTGTAGTGGACGCCCCGGGCGGCGGAGGCAAAATTCCAGTCAGCCCCACCTACCTTATTTCACAGGCCAAGGATAAGGTTGTCTTAAGAAATTATCAGGGGAATATTTTTGAGTATTTTGAGAATTGCAGCGGGGGATAAGAAGATTGGTTTGACGGTTAAGCTTTAAGTTCTATAATTTTCTTGACAGGAGAAAATACCTATGGGTATATTAATAACTACAAAAATGATGAAGACGGAATTGATAGATATTCTTGTTGCAAAATCACTTAAGGTGGCTGATAGGCCAATTTTCGAGCTTGCTTCCGGCAACAAAAGTAATATCTATATAGACGCTAAGATAACCACTTGCAATGCTCGCGGCAAGGTAATTATTGGAAATTTAATATTTGATAGGATATCTAAACTTAACGTTGTTGCTATTGGTGGTCTTACACTGGGGGCAGATCCTATCGCAAATGCAGTATCATATACAAGTGGGATTCGAGGATGTCCGATAAATACCTTTATAGTTAGAAAGACACCTAAAGGACATGGGCTTAAAAAAGTTATTGAAGGTGATGTTAAGAAAGGTGATAGGGTCATTATTGTTGATGATGTTGTTACCACAGGAGCATCTACTATTGAAGCTATACAAAAGACAAGAGAATTTGGTTTGCAAGTTATAAAGGTTATTGTGCTTGTGGACAGGCAAGAAGGCGGCAAAGAAAATATTCTAAAAGAAAATATAGATTTTGAAGCAATCATAACAAAAGAGGAGTTGCTGGATGCCTACTATAAAGGAACAGATAGCGAAAGGTCTTTATCAGGACAATCTCTTAGAGTTGATAGAATACTGCAGAATTCACTTTGAGGAATCACCTCTTTTATATTTCGTTCTCATTTCCATATTTAAGTCCATTGAATCAGACTATAATGGGCAAGCCATACCTTATGACAGATATGAAAGTATAAATTCTTCTTTAATGCCCTTCTTGATCGGATGCATAGATAATCCTACAATTTTTTCCATGGAAAAACTGGTCAAAGAATTTTGGAAAATAACACAGTAGATACTCACTGGCTTACGCCAGTGGCGCTTTAAAATCTAACTACATTTGCCTAATTTCCCTATCCTGCCTTGACAACCGCAATTCTTGAACATAAATTACAAACAAGCTGTTTTTAGCCGTATCTCATAAAACACACAGCGTTGCATGGTTTGACAAACAATTTTAAAAGGTTTATAGTTAGCAAAAGATTGAGCTTACGCATAAAATCAAATAAGGAGGATTGTATGGGAAAGATTATCGGCATTGACCTTGGCACAACAAACTCTGTTGTTGCGGTTATGGAAGGTGGCGAGCCAAAGGTTATCGTAAATGAGGAAGGGAGCAGGATTACGCCGTCTGTTGTGGCTTTTACGCGGGATGGCGAGGTTCTGGTCGGCCAGGTGGCAAAGGGTGGCAAAGAGGCAGGCGGTTACAAACCCTGAAAATACCATATTTTCTATAAAGAGATTTATGGGAAGGAATTATGATGAAGTGAACGAAGAGATGAAGATGGTTCCTTATAAAGTGCTCAAGGATGAATACGGCAGGGTAGTTATTGATGTTCCTAATATGAAGAAGAGGTATACGCCTCCGGAGATTTCAGCGTTTATATTGCAGAAGTTAAAAAAGGCTGCCGAGGCGTATCTCGGCGAGCCGGTTACAGAGGCGGTTATTACCGTGCCTGCGTATTTTAACGACTCTCAGCGTCAGGCGACAAAAGATGCGGGAAAGATTGCGGGCCTTGATGTTAAGAGGATTATAAACGAGCCGACAGCGTCTTCGCTGGCCTATGGATTGGATAAAAAGAAGGATG
Source organism: Deltaproteobacteria bacterium (assembly GCA_016234985.1). GTDB lineage: Bacteria > Desulfobacterota > GWC2-55-46 > UBA9637 > UBA9637 > JACRNJ01. The sequence goes on along the minus strand of JACRNK010000089.1, from coordinate 488 downwards.
AGGTTATTGCCGTGTATGACTTTGGCGGCGGAACCTTTGACATATCCATACTTGATGTGGGAGAGGGTGTGTTTGAGGTTAAGGCCACAAACGGAGATACCCATCTGGGCGGAGATAATTTTGACCAGAAGATTGTTGATTGGCTTATTGCGGAGTTTAAAAAGGATCAGGGGATTGACCTTTCCAAAGACAGGATGGCGCTTCAGCGTTTGAAAGAGGCTGCAGAAAAGGCAAAGATAGAGCTTTCATCAACCATGGAGACGGAAATCAATCTTCCGTTTATAACAGCGGATGCCACAGGGCCGAAACACCTTGTAGTCCGGCTTTCTCGGGCAAAGTTAGAGCAGCTTTGCGAGGATCTGATCGAGCGGAGCCACAAGCCGTGCGAACAGGCGTTGAAGGATGCGGGCATGACGGCATCCAACATCAACGAGGTGGTGATGGTTGGCGGCATGATACGGGTGCCGAAGATTCATCAGTTTGTAAAA
>JACRNK010000036.1 GCA_016234985.1 Deltaproteobacteria bacterium | reverse complement strand
CCATCTGCATGATGAGTGTGCCGAATATGTTTAATCGTATGCCTATGAATATGTGAAGGGATTTTCTGTCTTTTATGATATAAAGCCCTGCGCCAAATGGAATTATGTATAGAATGGCCATGAATGCCCTGGTGTCTCCCCTCATCTGAGGGGCTGCTATGCCGAGAAGGAAGAGGATGCCTATGGCAAGGACTGCGCCGCCGGCGACTTTCATTGCCAATTGAATCTTTTTACCGAATTCCTCTCCTCCGCTCATCCAATTCCAGCCGTAGTAATAAAGATATAGGCAGAATGTCTCGCCAAAGAAGAGAAGGGCGTAGATGAACATGATATTTTTGAATGTGCCTGCCATGTATCCCATGAATGTGGGATATAAAGTAAAAAGGGTGAATGCAAGTAGCCCGCCAAATGCGGCGGTTGTGGCGTAGGCAACGGAAAGAAGGCTCGTGAACTCGTATGCGAGTTTGTCAAACTTTTTGTCTTTGTTTCTCCAGCCTACAAGCTCTATTATGACTGCAAAGAGCGGAACGCCCAATACAAATGCCCCGAAGTAGAGGTGGAGCTGCGCCAGAAACCAGACCAGCTTCCTTGAGTCAAGACCTCCAATCTGCCGGTATTCGTTTGCCTCAAGGGCAAAGGCAGGAAGGGCAGCAATAAATACAAAAAATACTGCCAACACTGTTCTTTTAAAAAATGATTTCATCTTTTTATCTTACCTCCAATAAATTTACTTTCCCAACATCCTCAAATATCTTATAACCTCAATCAACTCCTCATTGCTCATCTCCCTTTCTATTTCACATGACTTGCATATATCTAATTGGCCTTCAAAATTCTTGAGGGCCTTGGCATCGGGAATATCCTTCCTCAGTTTGGGAAAATACTGGGCATGACATCTGAGGCATTTTTCCTCAAACAGCTTATCGCCGATAACAACCCTGGCGTATTTCAAAACCTCCTGCATCTCTTTTTCAGTAAGGGTTTCTTTCCACGCAGGCATCACATCCTTGCCATGGCGAATTGTTTGCAGAAGTTCTTTATCGCTTTTATCTAATTTCTCGCCTTTGGCAAAACTCCATCAGCAAACCCGCCCTTTTGCCAAAAGATAAAAAAGAGGACGGCCATGCTGCCAAAAATAAAAACCTTATGCTGTTTGAAGGTCATAATTAAATGTTTAAAAAAAGCAGGCAAGGCATTTACGATGGCTCTCCTCCTGCCTTGCCTGCTTAATGTCTCCCCTTCACGGCCCTGCTTAAGGAGAAACAATGGCTAAACAACTATACGATATCCCTCCTTGCAAATGTCATTGCGCGGAATTCATTTTTATAAGGAGATTCTCCAATCTTTTTAACCTTGCCAACCCCAAGTTTATAGCGATACTGATTTGTCAATGGGTCAGGCACCCTTGGCGCAAGGGAATTTGCAGGCTGAGTCGGGTGAAGGAAATACATAAAGCTTACGCCTTTTTTCACAGCAGGTGTTACCATTGCCACGGCAGTAACACTCGCCTTTGTCATCTTGATATGCCCTTGCTTTACAAGGTTGCTGTATTTAGTATCCAGCGCATTTGTCCCCATGTTTGAGTCCTTCCATACAGGTATCCTTTCGCTGTATGCAAGAACCATGTCTCCGCTCTCGATGCCCCTTGCCTTTGCGTCATCAGGGTGAATCTCAATAAAGTTTTCCGGAAACCTTTGCGTTATATACGGCCTCCTCTCCACATCATCAAAACCTGACTGCCAGATTTCATTGATCCTTCCGTTCGTCACCCACAGTTCATCTTCTTTGGGCTTTATAAAATCAAAGAAATCTGAAAATATATCCCACGGACTCTTGAGCCAGTTTGCTTTGCCGGATTGGGTGTTGAACGCGGTCAGGTTTTTCGGGTCAATATATCTGGCGCCAAAATGCGCATCAGGCAGTTTCCATTCAGAGTCCTGAAGCCTTGCAACGCCGATTATCTTGTAACCATCCGCCCTTATGTCCTGCGAATCCCGCATTGCCTTTGGCATGGTATATTCCCAACCGGGCCTGTCATACTTGTAATCTTCATCGACAACAATAACGGGGCACTGAATGCCTGTTGTCCCGAATTTGCGCAGGAGTTCATACGCCTTGACGCCTTTTTTCTTTGCCATCCAGACAAGGGCGTCGTAATTGTTGTCCTGCCTCCCCCTGCTGAATCTTGCGCCCTCGGTAAAGACATCGTTGGAGTCTTTCCAGTCGTATCCCTCAAACCCCATCTTCTTTGCCCACTGCGCAACGATCCACCAGTCAGGTTTTGCCTCTCCAGGGGCATCGTAGAATTTGGAGTAGAGCCTTAATCTCCTCTCGCCGTTTGCGCGGGTAAAGTTTTCTTCGCCCCATGTTGCGGCAGGAAGCACAATATCAGCATACTTTGCGCCAATCGGGTCTCTTAGATAAATATCCTGATTCACAACCACCATGCCGCCGCTGTCAACCCGTTTCTTCAGGGTTTCTATAATCTCCTCTTTTACAAGGCTCATTACCTGATTAGGGTTGTGTCTGGTGAGTTTATTGAACGTATCCATCTGGCTTTGTGAGCCGGCCATTGCAGACATCCATGTGTTGCCAACAACCCACGCAAACCTCACATGCCCGGATTCTACCCATCTGTCCATATCCATGGTGAGCCTTCTCCTGCCGCCGAACTTATCAGGGGACTTGTTGCCAGGGTAGTTTCCTCCGCCAAGCCCTCCCCTCTGGTGTCCGCCGAACCTGCCCAGCACCCTTCCGGGCCTGTTGCCGCAGCCCGTAAGGAGGGCAAGAGAACCGAGGGAAGCTGTGCCAAGATAATTGTTGGACCAGTAGAGACCCTTTTCATAGCCGAAGGAGACCTTCTTTTTTCCGTCTCCATTGGCAAGCATCTCAGCAGCCTTTCTTATCTTTTCCACAGACACGCCTGTTATTTGCGAGGCAGTGTTTATATCGGATTCTTTTTCTCCGAGAAGCCACTTTTTGAAATCTTCAAATCCCTTTGCCTCAAGTTTTCCCCATGTGGTTATCCACTGCCAGTGGGTATTCCTTGTGCCTCTGCCAAAGCCTGATTCGGTTTCCCATAGTTCGCTGAAGAAGTTGGATGTCCAGTTCTTTATGAACTCCATATCAACCCAGTTGTTTTCAACAAGAATCCTTGCAATGGCCATATGCAGGACAGTATCGGTTCCGGGATAGACATCAAGGAAGAGCCCGCCGTTTGCCTCTGCAAAGGCTGCGCCTGCGGTCTTTCTCGGAAGAACCATTATGACCTTCATACCCCTTTTCTTTATTGCCGGCATTATCCATTCATTCCATAGGATAGTCTTGGTCTCATACGGGTCTGTGCCTGATATAAAAAGCACATCGGCATTCGCCCTGTCCCAGTAACCCGGGCCAAAGGTCTGGAATCCAGCAAATGCAATGCCTGCTGATTCCTCACCCACAGCAGGGGAATCGTGCCATGCAAACGCAGGGGTATTGATGTCCTTCAATGCAAAACGGGTGATGGCGTAGGTGTTTTCAATAAACTGGTAGCTGTAGGTCTTGCATGCCCATGCGTTTTCGCTGTGATTTTTGATTACATATTTTGAAATCTCAGCGGCAACATCAAGGGCAAGGTCCCAGCTTACAGGCATAAGCGTATCAAATACCCGTATCATAGGTCTTTGAAGCCTGTCCTGTCTTTGGTCGGCTTGCTCGGGTTATAAACTTTCTGAGCAATGCATCCGCCCCTTATGCTGTGGTCGCCTGTGAGATTGACAGCCTCTGTGTCCGAATCGCCGACAATAACCACATGGTGAGGTTTGCCGTTTGCCATGACTATGTTGTGCTGGTTCGGACTTACCCACCTTCCCAGAGCGCCAACGGGAAAGTTTTTCTTAAATGCATTTTCATTAGCCTTTACCCCGCCCTCCTGGCCTACAGGCCAGCGGTAAACCTTATAACCGCAGGCCACAATGCAGTAATCGCAGCATGTGGTAAATACCTCTGCGTCAGGCGGCGGAAGGGGAACTTTATCTTCAGGTAAATAATATGGTGTTGACATTTATGTACACCTCCTTATGAATATAAGTCATATAAGTCTTATAAGACTTATATGTTGCTATTTCTTCCGTAAACCAGCCCGATAACGCCGGTTGCATAGATGTCGTCGCCCTCTAACTCCAACTCAATCTGCGGCAGGCTTTCTGTTGCATGACCGCTTACAATTATGCCGTGCCGGGTCAGGTCAAAGGTGCTCAAATGAAACGGGCACTGGCCAAGAACCTTGTATTCCGCATGATAGGCCTTTTCCAGATTTCCGCCCATGTGCGTGCATACAGGATTAAATGCCACAACATCCTTGCCTTTCCCGATGCCGGCGCCTGCAGGCGCGCCAAGTTTTACAAGGATGTTTTTTACATCCTTGGACGGGTAGCTGAATGTCACAGGCATATCCTGCTTAAGGGCGCTCAACTTTCCTATCTTTTGCCTTGGATATTTTGCAACAACAGCAAAGGCATTAGACAAACCTAACCCAGGGATTTGGGTTAGAAGAATGGTGGCTGTAGCTGCCCCGCTCATAAAAAGAAACTGCCTGCGTGTTGTAAGACAATTGGTTAAACACTCTTTTTCTTTATCTTCATTATTAACCATTAAATTTCACCTCCCTATTATTAGATTTACGATTTTAGATTTATGATTTTAGATTTTTAAATCGTAATTCGTAAATCGTAATTCGTAAATTTTATTTCTTTGGCTGCCAATCCGCCATTGGCGCATAATCAGGCACCTTTGGAACAGGCAATCTTATCTCTTCGCCGCTGGTTGCAAGGAGAAACTCCTTTAATGCCTCTTTTTCATCCTTGGTCAGATTAAGCGGTTTCAGTATCTTTGTCTTATTCCCCCACCTGTCAACCCCGTCGGCCTTATCATAGAAGTCTATAACCTCTTCAAGGGTAAAGAGCGTGCCGTTGTGCATATAAGGAGCGGTATATTTCAGATACCTGAGAGGAGGGGTCCTGAACTTGCCTCTGTCTTCAAGCCTCTTTTGTTTAAAGTAGATGCCCTCATCATACTTTGATGTGCGGTAAACCTCTTCGGTAGAACCTTTTGTATAATGTTGATACCTGACCGTAACCTGCTGGATGCCGTTCTCCTCAAACTCAGGGGCATCTGCCAGACCTATGTCATAAAACTTTTCATCAGTGAGCATAGGCCCATTATGGCACGCAATGCAGTTTGCCTTGCCTGTAAAAAGCTCCATCCCTTTTTTTGCCTTTTCAGAGATGGCGTTTTTATCCCCTTTCATAAATCTGTCAAAAGGG
>JACRNK010000035.1 GCA_016234985.1 Deltaproteobacteria bacterium | reverse complement strand
GGATTTGAGCAATTTGGTTTCCTCCTTTTCCAATTCAAATTTTAAATCAATTATATATGATGTAAGAAGAAAGGAAAAGGAATATTCCAATTGCCATTATAAAAATCACAACTTACCGATATAATAAGATAACATATAGACCAAATCCTATAAGAAACAACCCACCGATTCTCCAAGAAATCTTCATCAATTTAATTTCGAAAGCTGAAAATTCTCCAAATGGCCAACTCTCTGCATGATCACTCACCCAATTGTCCGCTCTGAAAATTATGAAAAGCCCTAACAAAATAAAAAACAAACCTACAATAAAATTTCCCGCAGGGCTCATCTGGCACAGCCCTTTTTGGGGTTGTCTGACAAGGGATAAAAGAAGTCAATTAATTTTTGGAAGGGTATACCATATTGCAATATCTCTACAGCAACACCCGGTGTAGAAAACCCAACTCCTCCAGAATATGGCCCATTTTGTCCATAGCTTGTAAATGCACCGCCTATCCAATATCCACCACTAACTGAAGATTGGAACCCTGCGGTTGGATCACCAGTAACAGCCATAATAGAAAAACCTGGCGTTCCAATATAAACTCCTGGCACCAACATAATCCCACCAGAGCCTATTTGAATATCAAGACCCACCGAAGATGGGATGAATTGGAATATTAAAACCAATGTCTGTGTACCATAATCCTAACGGATCAATATAGTTTACCGGGTTGTTGCCTGTGTATTGATAAAGATTTGTTTCCGGTGAGAGGGGTTTTCCGACACTATCTACATACGCATACAACTTCATCCTTTTTTCCTTACGATAAAAATTGAGAGAGCGCATAATGATTTCAAAATGGTCATTGCACGTGAATACGGGAATCCATTCAACAATTGAGGATGTTGTAAAATACAGGGCATCATCATGGCTATCCGGTATTTTGTAACGTGTTCTCATATTTCAATGCGAAGCCGGGGCTTCTCCGGCAATTGCGTTCCCAAGCTGGGGCTTGGGAACGAGGTCATGGACATGCCGGAGCCCCTTGTCTGCAAAACGCCGTAAATACCTCCCTCCTTGCGTTGTTCATTTTGCCGAGGGAGATGAGGGAACGCGAGTCGCTGGAGGTAAAACCTGGCTCGTCAGGATGAGATATACGCAATTGATAAACAACTCCGCTTCCATTAGTTACTCCAACATAATAAGTAGGAGTAGCAGGAGCAGCAGTTATTCTATACCTTAAAAAAACAGCATTAGAGAGCGTTGTCTTTGAGACATTGGCAACTGCGGTTGTACATGTGGCATTGCTGTAAAGATTGATGTCAAGAGCGGCGGCTGCCGCCCATGTGAGCACGGTATATATAGTTCGTGCCGGATTGTCGCCTCCAATCTCTGTAGAACTTACAAAACTTTCACAGGCATTACCACAACCTCCAGTACAATCTCTATTCTCATACTGCAACACCTCCACATCTACATGATCATCCCCCAGGGCCCTATTCAGATACCCATCATTCCAATTCCAGCAAGTATCGGGTGATGTAAGACCACACCTTTCAGGAGGAGACTGTTTAAGTTTACCTATAATAGCCTCTGCCCCGCCTTCTGCAATATAAAGCGCCCTTGAAGAATCATATTCCACAACAGACTCTTCAACTCCTGTTGTAAGCAAAGACACAAATATAACGCCCATAAAAGAAAGAATGACGATTATGAATACAACTGCTGTTATGGAGACGCCTTTTTGATTCACCATTTAAACGCCCTCGGATGAACCTGAATCCTGAAGTTTACGCTCTGATTATCCCTTGTAAGGGTTAGGTTTGCAATTATCGTCCATACATCAGTATTTGAAGCAGTGCAGGCCGGAGAAGTCTCTCCTTGTTTGCAATATTCAAGGGTAAGGGCGCTTACATTATTTGCAAGAATATCTTCATTGCCTGCGCATACGGTTTGATTGCGGCATAATGTAATGTTCCCGCTGCCATCGAGTCTGAACCCCTTTCCTTCAATATTTATATTAATAAATCTGAGTTCAGTGAGCCCCATAGTAGTTATATATGTAGCTGATGGTATGCAATTATTGCCAGCCACATTGCAACCTATCAGCCTTATCTCTCTCGCCATCCTTTCAATGGCAAACCTGCCCTGCGTTGTTAAATCCTTCCGCACCTCTTCCTCGCCGTAAGACCTTGCGCCTTGAAAGATTATCATAGCGGCAGTAGAGCCGATTATGCCCATAAGAATAATCACCATGATGACTTCTATGAGGGTAAAACCCCGTGAGCCGTAAAGCGTAAGACGCGAGGAGTCTTTTTTATTCAAGACATCTGTTTTCTTATGCGGTTTTTCCACCTGAAAAGATCCTCTTTTACCCCATCCCCACCCTAACCCTCCCCTTGAAGGGGAGGGAACAAAAAAAGTCCCCTCTCTCAGGAAGAGGATTTCCTACTTTTCTTCCTCTCCCTCAGGGAGAGGATTAAGGTGAGGGTGGGGTTGATTTTTATGCCCCCTTGTGACCGTCAGGTTATGCGGGGTTCATATTCACACCTTACGCCTTACGGTCTTAATAGTCTGACAAAACTGTTACAAGACTTATGCCTGTGCTTCCTCCGCCTGTCCATGTTACGTTAACCGTAACATTTTTGGCATGATAACTACTGATGTCGGTGCAGTTTGGCATTGTGCCGCTGCTTGTATTCAGAGCTGCCTCCTGAACGCAGATTACAGTTACGCTCCTTGTGAAATTTGTGAACGGTGCGCCAAGCGGAACTGCCGCTTCAGCAATAACGTTATTAAACCCATTTGTCGTCTTCTTATCTGCAATTATCCTTTCCATCTTCTCCTGCGCAAGCTCTATGGCCTGAAGCCGAAGCACAGGGTCTGCGCTTCCTCTCATGCCTGCAAAATAGAGCAGGATGCCTGCCGCTACTATGCCCAAAAGCACGATGACCATTACGGTCTCAATGAGTGTAAAACCTTTTGTTTTCACTGCACCCTTCCTGTGTTTTGCGTAACAGTAATCTGTGCTGTTTCTCCGTCTTTAGCAATGGTAATTGTCTTGTCTGCCGTAAGCCTATTGCCGTCGCTATCATATGGAATGCCGAGAGCGTCAAATTCTAAAACCCCAGGTGTTGCGCCGCCAAAATTGGCATTCAGCGTAATTCCTGTATATGGGTTGCCAGCGCCGGTAAGCTGGATGAGAAAAAAAACCTCCCCGCTTGAAGGGTTCCTTACATCTTCTGACACAGTGCAGGCATTGGAATCCTCCCCCCATATTCCATCGCCATCCTGGTCATTGTATATCTCATATTGATTTGCAGCAAAATTCATTCTGATCCTATAGTTTTGAGGCTGTGCCGGACACCATGCAGCGCCTGTCCAGACCTGCGCCATATTATTTTTTGCCATAGCAAGTTCCTGCGCATACTGTATATCGGCCTTCACCTTCCTTGCCATTGCGGCAGCAGTCATTGTGCTTCCGCCTCTGAAGATAAGCGGCACAACAACAGCAGCCACTATAGCCACGAGGGCCATGACCATGATAAGCTCAATCAGACTAAATCCTTTGTTTTGCATAGCAATATATCCTTAGCCTCAACCGGCCTTTTGTTCTAATTCTAATCCCTTTTTTCCTTCCGGTCAAGCGAGCGGTATTCAACTGCCTTCCTAAATGCCGCCTCCGCCTGTTTCGGCTTGTTCTGCTTGAGAGAGAGAAGGCCTATGGCATACCAGACATCTCCTTCTCTGCCTTTTTCCCGCAGGGCAAGCTGATATTCGGCATAAGCCTCGTCATATCGTCTCATATCCTGTAAGATTTCGGCTTTCAAAAAATGCGCATAGTTGTATTCCGGTTTGTTTTTGATAAGCGATTCTGCTTCCCTTAAAGCCTTTTCATAATCCTTATCAGACCTATATGCATCTATAATCATTATTAAGCCGGGCGCATAATCAGGGTAGCTTTTTTTCATACTCATCATCGCCTTCATAGCCTCTTCGTTCATATTCAAACGTTGGTAAACCTTTACAAGATTAAGGGAGTTATTGGGGTCTGTAGGGTCAAGTTCTATTATCCTTTTAAGCAGCTCAATAGCTTCTTTGTCTTTCTGGCCGGGATAATACTCAAGATAGAGATTTGTCAGGCTAAATGTAAGTTCCGGCCTGTATGGTTCGAGCTCTATTGCTTTTTTGAACTCTTTTTCCACCTCGGCTAATGTGGCGCTATCCGGCAAAGGGTGCAAAAGGAGTATTGCCTCTGCAAGATTGTGGTGGTGACTGGACTCAACAGAGTCTATCTTTATAGCCTTTTTATAGAATTTAACAGCTTTTTCATAATTTTTTGCTTGTAAGTATAGGCCTCCTTTTTCTCCGTATTTGCCGCTCAGATAAGGAGTCGTAAGCCAGAGTGATGAAAAAAGGAAAAAGGCTGTTGCCAGTATATAAAGCTTTTTCTGTCCCAATAGGCTGAAAAAGCGGTTTGAATTGAATTCTATGGTTTTTATTCCACACAACCCGGCCTCTTTAGTTTTGCTTATAATATAAGCCACATAGAGCCAGAATATAAATATTATTTCAGGGATATAAAGGTCAAAGTCTATGGATGTATGGACAAGCATAATAAAAGCGCCAAGCAGTATTCCGGATACAATATATTTATCTCTCAATGTCAGACGGTCGCTGAAGAGAGCCCTTATCCCATCTCTGAAGTAGAAAAAAAGAAAGGCCAGAAATATGCCGAGGCCGATAATGCCTACTTCAGACCAGAGTTGCAGATAGTCATTGTGGGTAAAAAAATGATTGACGTCTCTAAACGCAGAATCCTTATATTTCAGATAAATATTGTGGAATGTAAAATATCCTGTGCCGAAAACCGGATTCTCTTTTATTACCTCCCATGTGCTCTCCCATATCTTGAATCTTTCCATCATAGGAGGGAACGCCTCTCTTATCTTGGATGGCGAGGCTTCATTATGCAAACCCATTGGAATGGCAAACAGGATTGTTGCAACAGTCAATACAACAAGGAGCGGTTTTAGTCTCTGTTTGATAGCTTGAAGTTGATTGCAGGTATTTGCTCCTTCATATAATCCGGCAATCTTTGGGAATATCATCCGGTAAAAAAATATGACAAACGATATCGCTCCAACGAAGAGCGGCCATCGCCCGCCTTTCCCGCTCGCAAGCAGGGCTGAGTATTGAATCGCTATCGGTATCAGAAGCCATTTCCAATGTTTTTCCCGTGAAAAATAAAGTCCAACGAGTAAAGGCATTATGAGCAACAGATAACCGGAAAAAGAATTCGGATTGACAAATACTGAGTGCGCCCTGCCGTTGTAGTTGCCGCCGGCAGTAATATATTGGTAAATGGCATAGATGGAAAAGGCTGTAACAGCAAGTATAAGGGTTGTTGTCCAGCAAACCCATATTTTTTTTGGAAGACCAAGCAAAGGGATGGAAAGCCCGCATATAACAACGCTGCCGAACAGCATAAATCCGAAGCGGGTTGTGCTTGTGTTTATTGAATATATTTGACCTATGAATATATAAAACAGAAATACTAAAGGGAGATAATATAACGCAGAATGCGGCATATCAAACCTTTTTCCCGCAATAGCCCGCAGAAACATCAGGAAGAGGAGGAAATTGGCCGACAAAAAAAACAGGGTATAGAGATGAATGTCTTTTGCGCTTGCTATAAAAGGAAGCGTTATTCCGGCAGATGACAAGATAATATAGGCTGCAATCCCCATTAGGAGTTACGCTAAAAAATAAAGGAGGGGCAATTGATGAAATACCCCTCCTTGTCTTTGCCTTTAAATTTTAAGGACAAGCTGCTGAAGTGACGGCTGTAGGCATACTCCTTGGCGTAATTACCCCTGCGCCGGTAGTAGCATCGCTGGCATAACTCCATTTGTACATCTTTGTAGTATCACTCTTCAGCAGGTAGCATATATTGGGGTTTCCATATCCCCATTGTCCGCCTACCGTGGGAGCGCCAG
>JACRNK010000034.1 GCA_016234985.1 Deltaproteobacteria bacterium | reverse complement strand
TCATATCCTGTTCCGATTATCTCCATGCCCAGGTCTTCAAAGGCTTCTATGGTATGTCTTGGCCGAAGCCCGCCCACATAGAGCATCACCTTTTTCCCTTCAAGCCTCGGCCTGTATTTGGCGACAATCTTATTCATCTCCTGTTCGTGTCTTTGAATCGCCTGCTCGGTTTTTTCTTTGATAACATCGTCAAAATGCTCCGCAAGTTTTCTCAGGCTCGCCTTGATTTTTGAGGGCCCGAAAAAGTTCGCCTCAATCCACGGAATGCCGTATTGCTCCTCCATGTGCCGGCAGATATAGTTCATGCTCCGGTAGCAGTGGATGATATTTAGCTTTACATCAGGAGTTACGGATAGACCCTCCATTGTCCCGTCGCCGCTCCAGACGGAAACAACCCGGTAGCCGGCCTCTTCCAGCAATTCCTTGGTTGCCCATGCATCGCCGCCGATATTGTAATCTCCGATGAGCGCCACATCATACGGCGTTTTGTCTTCCAATTTTCTCTTGCCCAGCAGATGGTCGCGGATGGAGTCATTGGCAATATGATGTCCGAGGGATTGGGAAACACCGCGAAAACCCTCGCACCGCACAGGGATAACCGGCATACCCAATTCTTTGGTCATCTTCTTTGCAACTGCCTCTATATCATCTCCGATGAGGCCGATGGGGCATTCGCTCTGGATGCTGATTCCCTTTGCCAGAGGAAAGAGAGATTTTATCTCGCGCAAAATCACCTCCAGCCTCTTGTCTCCGCCATACACGATATCCCTTTCCTGAAAATCCGAGGTAAACTGAAACGGAACAAAATTATCAACCCCGGGTTTGCCGGACGCAAGATTTCTACGGGTTGCCCAGCTATACTGGCCGCAACCCACCGGGCCGTGAGAGAGATGAACCATATCCTTGACCGGTCCCCACACAACGCCCTTGCTCCCTGCATAGGCGCACCCGCGCGCGGTCATCACCCCAGGCACACACTTCACATTTGACTTGACCGCGCATCCGCCGGACGGGTCATTGGGCTTTATGTGCAATGCCCGCTTCTTCCGCGTTTTTTCAGGATATGCCTTTAATACATCGTCTATAATTTCTTGTGTCTTTTGTATGGCAACACTCATTGGAAAACCTCCCTTTTTTCTCCTCCTTGACATCCTTTTTATAGGGTGTTAGAGTTTGTCTATAGTGAATTCTAAACAGCGCGTCAGATTGGCAAGTATCCTGACCAATGTTGGACAGGTAATATTTACTGCATCTGTCATAGCCCCTTTTTTCCAAGGGGTTGATGTAAAACCTTCCGTGTTAATTATTGGCATAGCAACTGCTGTTATACTCTTTATCATTGCCCTCTCGTTAGAAAAGGAGGTTTAATATGTCAGTTATGTATGGAGTAATACTAGGTGGTATCATAATGATCGTCTTTGGTCTTATAGCCATCTATCTTGATAGAAGGCATAAGCCAAAACATCCATAACTCTGCCTTACCTATGCCGTTGCTCCAGCAGTCTCCGGTACTCCCTCCATGTCGCTATCCTGCTCAAGGAATCCGTATTCCATCAGCAGTTCCTCCAACTCATCCATGGTTATCGGCGTAGGGACAACCATGTCTTTATTATCAACAATCGTCTTTGCAAGTTTTCTGTATTCGTCCGCCTGATCATGTTCCTTGGAATATTCTATAACCGTCATCCTGCGAAGCTCTGCCCTCTGCACCACATTATCCCTTGGGATAAAATGTATCATCTTCGTGCCGAGCCTTTTTGCCAGCGCGTCTATGAGTTCATATTCCTTATCAACCTGCCTTGAGTTGCAGATAAGCCCGCCGAGCCTCACCCCGCCTGTTCCGGCATATTTCAAAATCCCCTTTGCGATATTATTCGCCGCATACATAGCCATCATCTCGCCCGAAGTAACGATGTAAATCTCCTGAGCCTTGCCTTCTCTTATGGGCATGGCGAATCCGCCGCAGACCACATCGCCGAGGACGTCGTAGAAGACAAAATCCAAATCCGGTGTGTATGCGCCGTTTTGCTCAAGAAAATTTACCGCTCTCGGAACACTTGATGCCGGAAAAACCGGTCATCAACACATCCTTCAATTCCAGATCCTCCACCGTCCCCTTGTCCCTTGCCATATCCATAACCGTAGCCTGCGCCTTGCTGTGAAGGATCAGCCTCGTTGAATCCGCCTTGGGGTCGCACCCCACAATCATCACCTTCTTCCCCATCTCCGCGATGGCCGCCACCGTGTTCTGCGTGGTGGTGGATTTGCCTATGCCGCCCTTTCCGTAGATCGCTATCTGTCTCATGTTTGATGCCTCCTTTTTTATTTTATTATTCTCAAAAATAAAAACGCCTCCTGTTTAAGTCTATGAAACCGCTTAAAAGAAGGCGTCTCTGCCTTTCGTTCATTCTATGGACACTTCGCTATGTCATCTTTATGTCAATGCAACTCCCGTGCCAACAATACTGATAGCAGGCAGTATGCAGCAGGGAGTAGGCAGACAACCTGCTGTTGCCGACATATGCTTTTCTTTCTCCCTACTACTTACCACCTACTCACTACTGTTTTTATGCTTATCATTTAATCACCACTGCCTATTTTCCAATCAAATTGCCCGATAAAATTTTCTTGACTATATCCGTATATACGAATATTATAATGCATAAATGGCGGATGTAAAGGATATACTTTTTGCATTTTCAGAAGAAATCAGATTGAGGATAATATTGCTACTGAAGGATTCGCTGCTTTGTGTCAACTGTCTCACGGATACGCTTAGTCTCCCGCAGCCGACTATTTCAAGGCACCTTGCGCTTTTAAGGAGGACAGGTGTTGTAGGTGTGAGTAAGGATAAATTATACTGCTATTATACAGTTAAAAAAGACGATCCCTTCGGCTCGCTCAAAAAAGACCTCACAAAAGCCTTTTACACTGCCCTTAAAGGCACAGAGCCTTTTAAAGGAGACTTTAGGAGGTTAAGGGCAGTTGAAAAACACTGCAATGCAAACTGTAAGGTAAAAATAAAATAAAGGAGATTTGTTTTATGAATGTCACATGGACTGATGAGGCAAAAAATAGATTGGCAAGGGTTCCGGAAGGGTTTATGCGGAATATGACCAAGACAAGGATTGAAGGATTTGCCAAAGAAAAAGGTGTCAACCTTATTACCCTTGAGATTGCAGAAAATGTCGTTGGAGAGGCAAAAAAGGCGATGACAGGCATGATGGGAGGCTCTATCCAGCCTTCTGCCTCTGCCGCCTCTTACCGCTGCAAGTTGTGCGGCTATGTTGCGGCAGGCAATGCGCCGGACAAATGCCCTATCTGCGGCGCAGGAAAAGAGCGGTTTGAATTGGTTGACAAAGGTGCAGGGGCAATTCATGAATTGCCCCTACAGTGGAACCCTGATGCAATGGAAAGGCTTGAAAAGATTCCGGCTGGATTTATGAGGGACATGACCCGCTGGAGGATTGAAAAGATGGCGCGGCAAAAAGACCTTGCCGATGTTACTCTTGATTTAATGCAGGAGAAGTATGACTACTGGGCAGAGGGTTCTGCAAAAGTGCGGAAAAAACTTCCATGGACAAAAGAGGCTGATGAAAAGGTTCTTCGCATCCCTCCTTTTGTAAGAGGAATGGTGATAAAGGAGATAGAGGCGCTAGCCGAAAAAAGAGGCTTGAAAGAGGTGCCCCCGGAACTTCTTGCAGAGGCAAAGGAGAAGTGGGGCGCAAGCATGGAGTTTCATTCGGAACCTGCTGTGAAGGAAAAAAAGACCGGCAAAAAGGAATTTATTGAAACATTGAAGCAAGAGGTCTTTCCCCACGAGGCGGTGAATCATCCGTTTCTGGAGCGGTTCTCCAAAGGGGGCCTGACTGTAGAACAGGTCAATACCTTTGCCATTCATTATTATCAGCATGCAAAGATGTTTTCCCATTATATCGCCAATATCATCCCTAAAATTCCCCACGAATGGGACCGGATGCTGATGGTCAAAAATCTCATGGATGAGTATGGAAATCTGAACCCTGAAAAGACCCACCCTGCGCTTTTTAGAAAATTCCTGAAGGCATTGGGACTGGAAAAGAAGGATTGGAAGAAACTCAAAGCCACCCATGAGGTAACCAATTTTGTTGACCGCCTTATCATGCTTACGAGACATGAGCCATTCCTCGTTGGACTCGGGGCTGTGGGACCGGGGGTTGAGTGGGTTATACCAACCATGTTTAAGAAAATAGTGGATGGGCTTAGAAAGAGCATCTCTCTATCAGAGGATGAGCTTGAATACTGGACATCCCATATTATCCTTGATGTGGAGCACGGGGAGGCTGCAACAAAAATCCTGACTAACTATTTGCACGGCAAGGATACCGAGGATATGGTTAGGAAAGGGGCGATGAAGAGTTTGGAGGCAAGAAAGATTCTCTGGGACGGATTTGAAAGACTGTTGGGATTTTAAAAGGAGGCAATCACTATGGCAATACAATGGACAGAGGCATTGGCAACAGGCGTAGCCGATATAGATAATCAGCATAAGGAGTTGTTTAAAAGAATCAATTCCTTGTTTGACGCCTGCCAGCAGGGAAAAGGCAAAAACGAGGTAATGAATGTTTTGAAGTTTCTGGAAGATTATATAGAAACACATTTCAGCGCGGAAGAAAACTTGCAAAGAGGGCATTTATATCCTGATTATCCGGCTCACAAGGCCATGCACGAGCAGTTTAGAAAAGAGTTTTATGAATTTAAAAAAGGCTTGGAGAAGGAAGGCACAACCCTTTCCACCGTAATACAGACAAACCGTTTGCTTTCTTCATGGTGGACTGAGCATATAGGCAAGGTGGATAAGGCATTGGGCGCATTTTTAAGAAATAGTTTATAGGGGAGTTAAGATATATTTTTCTCTATCTGGTATTTTGCGATTTTTCTTTGGAGAGTTCTTCTGTCTATGCCAAGGTGAGCGGCAGTTCTGGTGATATTCCAGTTATTGAGATTGAGGCTTTCCAGAAGGTACTTTTTTTCCATGCCATCAAGACTTTCTGCCGAAGGTGCATAGTTTGAAACATCGGTCTTTATATTAAGGATGGAATTTATAATGCCGTTTGTTATCACATTTTCATTGGAAAGAAGCATTGCCCTGCTTAAGGTATTGAAAAGTTCTCTCACATTCCCAGTCCAACGGTAAGCGGTCAATACTCCCATAGCGTCGTCTGAAATGGCAATTGACCTCTCCCTTGCTAAAGGCGAAGATTCAAGAAAGTATTTTGCAAGTATAGGCACATCCTCTTTTCTATCTCTTAAAGGCGGCATGTCTATTCTGCAGACATTCAGCCTGTAATATAGATCGTGGCGGAATCTTTTGGCCTTTACCTCCTCCTCTATATCTTTGTTTATGGCCGCCGCAATCCGCACATCCACCTTTATCTCTCTGGTGGAGCCAAGCGGTCTGAATATGCCTGTCTCCAGAAACCTAAGCAGGCTTGCCTGAACAGTCAAATTCATATCTCCTATTTCATCTATAAACAGGGTCCCGCCGTCTGCAACTTTGAACAATCCATCCTTATTATCAGTTGCGCCTGTAAAGGCGCCCTTTACATGGCCAAACAGTTCATTTTCCAGAAGGTCCGGTTTTAATGAAGCGCAGTTTATGGCAATGAACGGCATCTCCCGTCTTATGCTGTCAAAGTGGACAGCCCTGGCTGCAAGCTCTTTGCCTGTACCGCTCTCTCCGGATATAAGCACGGCAAACGGAGAATCCTTAATCTGCCGGATAATGGAAATAACCTTCTGTATTGCGGGACTATTGCCTGCGATGCCGTGATAAACCCCTGAAGGCCCCTCTCCCCTGACTTCTAACTCCTG
>JACRNK010000033.1 GCA_016234985.1 Deltaproteobacteria bacterium | reverse complement strand
TAGATAAAGAGATGAAACTTGTTTCCAGAAGATACCTTCCTACCGCAGGCAGGCCCATAGAGGCTGTGCGCCAGGGGCTTATGGAAGTAGGCGATGAGTGCGGAGACAGGGTGGAGGTTATCGGCGTAGGCACAACAGGCTCAGGCAGATATTTAACAGGAGATTTCACCGGTGCAGATATTATCCGGAATGAAATTACAGCGCAGGCAACGGCTGCGGCGGTTATTGACCCTACAGTGGACACAATCTTTGAGATAGGCGGACAGGATTCAAAATATATTGCGCTTAAAGACGGCGTTGTTGTTGATTTTGAGATGAACAAGGTCTGCGCCGCAGGCACAGGCTCCTTCCTTGAAGAGCAGGCAGAGAGGATCGGCATAAAAATAAGAGAGGAGTTCAGCAATCTTGCTCTAAGCTGCGCCGGCCCTGCGTCAATGGGAGAGCGATGCACGGTTTTTATTGAAAGCGACATGATTCACCATCAGCAAAAGGGCGCGGGCAAGGATGAGCTTGTCGCAGGGCTTTCATATTCCATTGTGCATAATTATCTGAACAGGGTTGTTGGCGACAGGCGAATCGGCAGCAACATATTCTTTCAGGGAGGGACAGCGGCCAATCTCGGCGTTGTCGCGGCATTTGAAAAGGTTACAGGCAAAAAAATCACTGTGCCGGAAAACCACGACGTTACAGGCGCCATAGGCGCAGCAATGCTTGCAATGCAGGAAAAAGACCCGAACAAGCCGACGAGCTTCAAGGGGTTTGACTTAAGCAGGAAGAAATATACCCTGACATCGTTTGAGTGCAGGGATTGTTCAAATATATGCGATATAAAAAAGGTTGTTGTTGAAGGGGACGAGCCTCTCTACTACGGCAGCCGATGCGAAAAATATGATGTGAGCATGGCGTCAAAGAAAAATAATCCTATGCCTGACCTTTACAAGGAGAGGGAAAGGATATTGTTTTCGTCATATAAGGGTAAAAACCCGCCTGAGGATGCGCCGTCCATCGGCATACCGAGGATACTGTATATGTACGAGATGTATCCTTACTGGAAGGCGTTTTTTAATGAGCTTGGATTTAAAATTATACTATCAGCGCCTACAAACAGGGAAATAATAAAACAAGGGGTGGAGAGGATAGTTGCAGAGACATGCTTCCCAATAAAAATCAGCCACGGCCATATTCAGGATTTGCTCAATAAGGGCGTCAAAAAACTCTTTCTTCCCAGCATAATAAATCTAAGGCCTGCACGGAAGGGGCATACCTTTACCTATCATTGTCCGTATGTCCAGACCATGCCGTATCTTTCCGAATCAGCATTTGATTTTAGCGGACTTGGTGTTGAGGTATTGAAGCCTGTCATACATTTTAATAAGCCTGAAAAGGTCAGAAGAAAAGAGTTTTATGAATTCGGAAAATTACTTGGCAGGAAAAAGGGCGATATAGACAATGCTCTGAACGTTGCAGAGGAGAGCCAGAAATCTTTCTACCAAAGGATGCAGGAGAGGGGGAGGGAGGCATTGGCAGCCCTTCGACAGGCTCAGGGTGACAGTCATGGTGAGCCTGTCGAACCATTGTCGAACCATGTCAAACCATCAGGGCATGACAATATTGCCGTTGTGATTGCGGGCAGGCCGTATAATACAATGGACAACGGCATCAATCTTGAGCTGCCGCAAAAACTCAGGGACATGGGCGTTCTTGCAATACCCTTTGACATGCTTCCTGTGGATGACGCAATAGACGACACACTTGCGGCAGATATGTATTGGAAGTCGGGCCAGAGAATTCTTGCGACTGCAAGGCTTGTAAATGACAACCCCAACCTCTACGCCATCTATCTTACAAATTTTGGATGCGGGCCTGATTCATTCATCACGCACTTCTTTAAAGACAGGTCAAAAGACAAACCCTTTCTCCAGCTTGAGATAGATGAACATTCAGCGGACGCAGGCGCGATAACAAGATGCGAGGCGTTTTTGGATAGTTTGAGAAATATAAGAAAAAGGGGCCAAGAGTTCAAGGCTTCAAGGGTTCAAGAGAAGCAGCCTGTTCACAGGACAGGCTTGAAGAAAAAGATATATCTGCCATACATGGCCGATGCCGTGTATGCAATGAAAGCGGCATTTGAGGCGTGCGGCATTGAGGCTGAGATAATCCCGGAGCCTGATGATGAAACATTGAAATGGGGCAGAAGATACAGCTCAGGCAGGGAATGTTATCCGAGCATCATCACAACAGGAGACATGATAAAGATTGTCAAACGGCCTGACTTTGACCCTGAAAGGTCTGCATTCTTTATGCCTTCAGGCAACGGGCCGTGCAGATTCGGGCAGTATAACCGTTATCACAGATTGATACTTGATGAGATGGGGTATAAGGATGTGCCTGTGTATGCGCCGGATCAGGACGAAGCATTTTACAAAGAACTCGGCATGGTGGGCGGCAACTTTCCAAGATTTGCATGGTGGGGCATAGTTGCCATAGACATACTTGAAAGGAGGCTCCGTGAGACAAGGCCTTATGAAAAAAACCCCGGTGAAACTGAAAAGGCATACTGGGACAGCATCCATAAAATATGCGCTGTAGTAAAAGAAAAGCGGTTTCCTGAAAAAGAACTCAAAGAGGTCAAACAGACCTTTCTTGCAATACCGACGCACGAGAAAAAAAACAGGCCTGTGGTCGGCGTTGTTGGCGAGACATATGTGAGGAGCAACAGGTTCAGCAATGAGAACCC
>JACRNK010000032.1 GCA_016234985.1 Deltaproteobacteria bacterium | reverse complement strand
ATAGATTCCCAGTTTAACGAGCCGTATGTGTCTATAACATTTGACAGCGAGGGCTCAAGAATATTTGCTGATGTTACAGCGCAGAATGTAAATAAGAGAATGGCAATTATTCTTGACGGAAATGTCTATTCCGCGCCTGTCATCAGGGAAAAGATAGGCGGCGGCAGAGCCCAGATTTCAGGCAGTTTTACGCATGAAACAGCGACGGATCTGGCAATAGTGCTTAGGGCAGGCGCGCTTCCTGCGCCTGTAAATATTATCCAGAATGTTACTGTTGGACCTTCTCTTGGGGAAGATTCTATCAAGGCAGGCGTTAAGGCCGCTGTAATAGGCGGCATCCTTGTCCTCGGCTTTATGCTCTTTTATTACAGGCTTTCAGGCCTCATATCGGATTTTGCAATGGCGCTGAATATTATCATGCTTCTCGGCGCAATGGCATGGTTCAACGCAACCCTGACGCTGCCCGGCATTGCAGGCATCATATTGACAATCGGCATGGGCGTTGACTCGAACGTCCTCATATTCGAGAGAATCAAGGAAGAGCTTAAAACAGGAAGGACTGTCAGGTCAGCCATTGACGCAGGTTATGACAGGGCATGGTGGACGATTATAGATTCTCATGTGACAACACTGATTACAGCAGCAGTTCTTTTCCAGTTCGGCAGCGGCCCAATCAAGGGTTTTGCCGTTTCCTTAAGCATAGGCATATTGATAAACCTGTTCACCGCGCTTGTGGGAACAAAGGTGGTCTTTGATTTTATAACACAGGGGAGAAGGCTGGAAAGGTTGAGCATATAATAAAGGGGGTTTTATAATAAATGGATATTCTCAAAAACACAAAATTTGACTTTATCGGCAAAAGATATTATGCCTTTATTTTTTCAGCCATATTGGCATTAGTTGGAATTGCCGCGGCTGTTTTTATACCGCTTGGCAAGGCAAACCTCGGGATTGACTTTACAGGCGGCGTGGCAATGCAGCTTAAGTTTGAAAAACCGTTTGCCACGGAAAATGCAAGGATGGCATTAGATAAGGCAGGTTTCAAGGACGTTGAACTTCAGCAGGTTGCAGGGGGAAGCCAGCTTCTCATAAGGCTTAAAAATGCAGAGGGTGAATTAAAGGCAACTGCCGATAAGCTTACCGGGGCATTAGCTCAGAATTTTGCAGACAACAATGATAACAAGTTTATTGTAGAATCAACTACTGCCGTCGGCCCCACCGTGGGCAAAAAACTCCAGAAGGATGCATTATGGGCAGTGGGCATATCGCTTCTCGGCATCCTTATATATGTGGCGTGGAGGTTTGAGCTTATATTCGGAATCGCGGCGGTAATCGCAACATTTCATGATGTTCTGGCAGTGCTGGGCATATTTTATATAATGAACAAAGAGATAAATCTCCTGATAATCACGGCGCTCCTGACGCTTGCAGGATATTCTCTAACGGATACGGTTGTCGTGTTTGACAGGATTAGGGAAAATTTGAGACTGATAGCGCTCCTTCTGGCAGGCGGAGAGGTGATTCATGATTTCTCTCTTGCGCTCTTTCTGGGCGTCATGGTAGGGACATACTCATCAATCTTTGTTGCAAGCCCGCTGCTTCTTTTGTGGAAGGGTAAAAGGGGAAGGCTTATCAGGTAAACCCCGCAGAGGCAATAGTGATAATAAATAGAAATATCTAAACACTGATAGCGCTCCTTCTGGCAGGCGGAGAGGTGATTCATGATTTCTCTCTTGCGCTCTTTCTGGGCGTCATGGTAGGGACATACTCATCAATCTTTGTTGCAAGCCCGCTGCTTCTTTTGTGGAAGGGTAAAAGGGGAAGGTTGATCAGGTAGCCGCACCCTCTGTTTGCCGCTCCTTTTCAATCACCTTGAGAAAGGCATCCACAACCTGCGGGTCAAACTGGGTGCCTGCAAATCTTATAAGCTCCTGTTTAGCCTCCTGAACAGTAAAACCCCTTCTATACGGCCTGTTTGCTATCATTGCGTCAAAGGCATCCGCAACGCAGAGTATCCTTGCGCCGAGAGGTATCATGTTGCCTGAAAGCCTGTCAGGATAGCCTGTGCCATTCCACCATTCATGGTGATTCCGTATTATCGGAACAACCCCCCTGAGTTCCTTTATCGGTTCAAGGATGGCCGCCCCTTTTAACGGATGCTCCTTCACCAGCTTGAATTCTTCATCAGACAGATATGTGGATTTATTAAGGATTGCCTCGTCTATGCCGACCTTTCCTATGTCATGAAGCAGCACGGCTATTCTTAATTCTTTTATGAATGACTCGTCAAGACCAAGCTCTTCGGCAATAGCAAGGGCATGGCCTGCCGCCCCTGCCGAATGATTCTGCGTCCATGGGCTTTTTGTATCTATGACAGAAGAGAGGGACGCGACCGTATCCATAAACAGGTTATGCATGCCCTCATAGAGATTGGCATTATCAAGCGCAATGGCAATCTGAAGCGCATATTTTTCCGCCAGTTCAATATCTCCTTGGTTAAATCTCTCCTTTTTAAGGCTGCCTATATTAAACGTGCCAAGCGGTCGCCCTTTTGCAATCAAAGGCGTTATCAGGATGCTCTTTATGTCCTTATGTTGAAACCACTTATCGCCCCGGAGCAGGTCTTCATCTCTTATATCAGGACAATATCTGGAAATCTTTGAAGACACAGCCCATTTAAGGATTGTGGAGTCAAACGGAATAATCCTTTTGTCGGCGCTAAACAGATTAAAAAACGAACTGGCCTCAAGTTTAAATTCATTTTTCTCCGAATCAAACGCGGCAATAGAGATATATTCAGCGTCCACCAATGCCTTGAAATTTGTTATGCAAAGCTGTAAAACTTCCTGTTTATCCATGGTTGAGAGTATCGCCGTATCCGTATTGTGCAATGTTTTTGTAATTTCAAACTCCCTTTTAAGCGCAGCATCCATTTTTATGTGCGCCGTTATATCTTTCATATAATGGACAGAGCCTTGAGTATTTCCTTTATTATCAAAAAGCGGATATGTTGTCACTTCAAACGTTGCTCCTCCGAGATAAGGCTCTTCAAGCTCAATGGTTTGAGGCTGCCCTGTCTCCATAGTTTTGACATGCGGACAGTTCTCTATGGGATTGTCAAGACCGTGGCACAGCTTATAGCATTTTTCGCCAATCAATTCCTGCGGCGTTTTTTTGAACCTTTCGGTTGCCGCCCTGTTTACCCTCAAAATACTCTGCTCTTTGTTCAAAATGAATATTATATCCTGTATAGCGTCAAAGCTAGCCTCCCATTCTTTTTTTGCCCTCTCAACCTGGCCAAAGAGGCTGGATATGGCGGATGCTACAACCGATGTTTTAACAGCTATAAGCAATGCTATGGTGAGAACCGGAATCTCCCTCAACAGAAAATGCTCTGATGACAGATAGGGAACAATAGTAGAGAAGGAAAGGGATTCCAGAAGCAGATGTGAAATCAGCATAAATGCAAGCGTTATTATTGCTCCGGCATAACGGAAAAGGATGGAGGCAAGGATCAAAGGCATAAGATACATGAGGTAGTAAGGACTCTCTGCCTTGCCTGTATAAGAGAGAAATATATGGATAAATAAAAGATAGACAGGGATGGATAGGGGCATTAAATATCCAAACCACTTAAGCGGTATAAATAGAAGAACCCCTGTGGCGAGCAGGCTTGCGAAGAACAACAGATAAAGGGGTGGTGGCACGCTTGGCGCCGAAACATACAAGGAGAGAAGAACAAGCAAGATAAATAGGACGCCATACCAGACCATGAATCCTTTTATCTTCTTTGTAAACCATTCGTCCCAGTGCGGATTGAATATCTGCTTCATTTGACCTGATGCCTCCTGCTTACTGCCTACTGCTTATTTCATTTATTATAACCTCGCCCAAAATATTCTCGACAGCCTTCTCAATATCATCGGCTTCCTTGGCAAGATTAAATGAATAACGGAGCATCATGGCAACGGATAAAATCGTTGCAATAGGGTTTGCCTTGTCCGTGCCGGCAATGTCAGGCGCGCTGCCGTGAATCGGTTCATAAAGACCAACCTTGCCGCCGAGGCTTGCGGAAGGGAGCATGCCGATGGAGCCGGTGAGCATTGCAGCCTCGTCCGACAAAATATCTCCGAAGGTATTCTCTGTTACTATAACATCAAACTGTTTTGGATTTCTTATAAGCTGCATGGCGCAGTTGTCAACATACATGTGGCTCAGTTCCACATCAGAAAAATCTTTATGATGCACCTTTGTAACAACCCTCCTCCACAACTCTGTTGTTTCCAGCACATTTGCCTTGTCAACGGACATGACCTTTTTTCTCCTCTTTCGCGCCACATCAAAGGCAATCTTTGCTATCCGTTCAATCTCTGACGTTGTGTAAATCATGGTATTGACTCCGCGCTCTGTGCCGTCCGGGAGTTTCTCGACGCCTTTGGGCGTGCCGAAATAAAGCCCGCCGGTAAGCTCCCGAATTACCATAATATCGACGCCTTCAATAATTTCTTTTTTCAAAGTTGATGCGTCTGCAAGAACAGGATATATTTTTGCGGGCCTTAAATTTGCGAAAAGTCCGAGTTCCTTTCGGAGCGCCAGCAATGCCCGCTCCGGCCTTATGGAATAATCAAGCCCTTCCCATTTCGGGCCGCCCACTGCGCCCAGCAAAACAGCATCGCTCTCTTTTGCAAGCCGCAGGGTTTCATCGGTAAGAGGAACGTCGTATTTATCAATGGATGCGCCGCCCACAAGGGCATCCTGCAATTCAAATTTTATATTATTTTTTTTGCCTACAGCCTTTAAAACCTTTACAGCCTCTCCGACTATATCAGGTCCGATGCCGTCGCCCGGCAAAACAGCAATCTTATATTTTTGCACTTAAATCCCC
>JACRNK010000071.1 GCA_016234985.1 Deltaproteobacteria bacterium | reverse complement strand
AAGGCTGTTCATTATAACAGCCCGAGAATGGACATGCCGTTTATGGCAATAAACTGTGCCGCTATCCCGGAAACACTTTTAGAAAGCGAACTGTTTGGATACGAAAAAGGCGCATTCACAGGGGCAAACGCAAGGAAAACAGGGCTTTTTGAATCGGCTGACGGAGGAACGCTTTTTCTGGATGAAGCGGCGGAACTCCCTTTTGCATTACAGGCAAAACTTTTAAGGGTCATTCAGGAGAGGGAGATAAGAAGGCTCGGCGGCAAGGACAATATCAAAGTTGATGTCCGGATAGTTGCAGCCAGCAACAAAAAATTAGAGGATGAGGTAAAACAAGGCAGATTCAGGCAAGACCTTTTTTACAGGTTAAATGTTATTGCCATTAAGCTCCCTGCGCTCAGAGACAGAACAGAGGATATTCCACGGCTTATTGACTACTTTATAAAAAAGCACAGTAAAAACATTTCCAAGAAAATAACTGGGGTTTCAAAGGATGCAATGGCCGTTCTTATGAATTATCCGTGGCCCGGGAATGTCAGGCAGTTGGAGTCCGCAATAGAAAGGGCGATGTTGCTTGCTGATGACGGGGTGGATATAGATGTAAAGCTTCTTCCGAACGAGGTTGTTCGTCTTATTTCTCAGACCGGCAAAATAGATTTTGAAATTCCAAGCCAGGGCATATCATTTGAAGAACTGGAAAAAGAAATGATAATAAAGGCTATGGAGAAAACAGGTTGGATTATTGCAAAGGCGGCCCAACTGCTTGGCATGAGTTACAAAACCCTTCAATACCGGTTAAACAAATTCGGCATTCAGAAACAACCCCCGAATGAATCTATCGGGGGCAAACACATACCCCAAATAAGGCATTGAATACCCCAAATACGGTAAAAATATAAAAAACATAGAGCTATAATTTGATAACCCTCTGATTTTTAAAATATTTTTATCTTGGCATAGTTTATGCAAATATAATAACAAAGATAGAAGATAACCAAAATAAAGATTTAACCGAAAGGAGGTGAAAATAGATGAAAAGAATCCTGACACTATTGGTAGCGTTAACAGTTGCCGTAGCATTTGGCGGCATGACATTTGCGGCTGAAGAGAAGAAGGCAGAGCCGGCAAAACCAGCCGCGGCTCCAGCCAAGGCAGCAGAGCCTGCTAAGGCAGCAGACAATCACCGTTAAGACAAAGAAGGGTGAAGTTGTCATATCCATCAGTGATGCATCAAAAATCACTGTTGGCAAAGAAACCAAATCTCTTGCGGATGTAAAGGTTGGCGATAAGGTAAAGGTCACCGTTGCAAAGTCTGCAAAGAAGGCGGAAAAGAATCCTTGCGCAAAGAATCCTTGTGGAAAGAAATAAGCGCCTTTAAACCGCGCTGATTTTTAAAAGGCATTGTCCGATTGGGCAATGCCTTTTAATTTTTGTATTCATCGCCAATTCTTTACTTTTCCTCGTTGAAATTTTATATGCTGGGTGATAACAATGCCGGGAAATCAACCCTCTTGAACGCAATTCTTGGGGAAAAGATTGCAATCGTTTCGCAAAAGCCCCAAACCACCAGAAACCGGATTCGCGGAATAAAAAATATTGAAAATGCTCAGATTATATTTCTGGATACCCCGGGCATCCATGACGCAAAAGGATATTTAAATGAGTTTATGGTCAGGGAGGCTCTGTCTGCGCTTGAAGATGTCGATATCGTAGCTTATTTGGTAGAGGCGGGGAAGAAAACAGAGGAAGAACATTTTATTATTGAAAACCTAAAGAATATCAAATGTCCTGTTATACTGGGCATAAATAAGGTGGACACGGTTCAAAAAGATATTCTTCTTCCTTTGATAGATGAATATTCAAGATTATACCGATTTAAGGAAATTATCCCTCTTTGTGCAGTAAAAGGGGAGGGGACAGGCGAACTTGTAAAACTGATAATAGAGCTGCTTCCGGAAGGGCCTAAATATTTTTCAGAAGATATATTGACAGACCAGCCTGAACGGTTTATCGCCGCTGAGATTATAAGGGAAAAGGTGTTTCTTCTTACAAAGCAGGAGATACCTTATTCCACAGCTGTTGTAGTGGAAAAATTCAAAGAAAATCCGCAGAAAAAGATTGTTTCCATCTCGGCAACAATAAACGTGGAACGGGACTCTCAAAAGGGAATTATTATCGGCAAGGGCGGAAATATGTTGAAACAAATCGGCACGCGCGCCCGCATTGATATTGAAAGATTGTTAGGCACAAAGGTCTTTCTTGAGCTCTTTGTTAAGGTAGTTAAAGACTGGACAAAGGATAAAAGATTATTAAAGGAGTTTGGATACCATTGAAACCCATCGTCGCAATAGTAGGCCGACCGAATGTAGGCAAGTCAACCTTGTTTAACCGCATTATCGGCAAAAGAAAGGCTATTGTCAAAAATGAGCCTGGCGTAACCAGAGACTTGAATTATGCGGACGTGGATGAGCAGGGGAGGACGTTTACATTAGTTGATACAGGCGGCTTTGAGCCAACCCCCCCTCGCCCCCCCTTTATTAAAGGGGGGGATGGGGGGGTTGGCATACTTGCAAAGGTGAGGGAACAGGCGCTCCTTGCCATTGAAGAGGCAGATGTTATTCTGTTTGTTATGGACGGCCGGGACGGCTTCCTTCCATCAGACAGAGATGTTGCAGATATCTTGAGAAAGGCCAACAAGCCTATTATTTATGCCGTCAATAAAATAGATACGCAAAAACAGGAGCAGGGGCTCTCGGACTTTTTCAGCCTTGGCATGGAAAATCTTTTTACCGTTTCCGCAGAACGCGGGATAGGGGTGAATGAACTGCTGGATAAAATCATAACGTTGATTCCAAAGGTTGCTGTTAAAGAAAATGAAGAGGAAAGGATAAAACTGGCAGTAGTTGGCAGGCCAAATGCAGGCAAATCATCTCTCGTAAATAAACTTCTCGGTTATGAAAGGGTGATGGTAAGCGATATTCCAGGCACAACAAGGGATGCGATTGACACGTCATTTACTTGCAACAAAAGAAAATATCTGCTCATAGATACAGCCGGCATAAGGAAAAAGACAAGGATTGGCAGAACAGTGGAACGATACTCGGTCATGGTGGCAATAAAAAATATAGAGAGATGCGATGTGGCGTTATTGGTAATAGATGCAATGGACGGCGTGACAGAGCAGGACGAAAAGATAGCCGGCCTTATCTATGAGAGGGGAAAGGGCTGTATTATTGTTGTCAATAAATGGGATCTGCCGGAAAAGGAAACAAACACGGTAAAGCAATATACAGAGCGGATACGCTGGAAGGTAAAGTTTTTACAGTTTGCTCCCGTCATATTTGTGTCAGCGCTTACCGGCCAGAGGGTTTTTAAAATACTCGATCTGGCCAATGAGGCGCTGGAACAGCTTCAGAAAAGGATGCCGACCTCGCAGCTTAATAAGTTTTTTGACGGGTTTAACAAGCGCCATCAACCCCCTGTTTACAAGAGCAAAGCAATAAAGGTTTATTACATAACCCAGACGGATATAAAACCGCCTACATTCGTCGCATTCGTAAATTTTCCGGAAGGGCAGAGGTGACGATGAAAAAGTTTTTTATTATTATATCTGACAGCATAAGGGCGTTTTCCTATGACAATTGCCTTAGCATGGCTGCGGCCATATCGTTTTACGCTCTATTCTCTTTGCTACCGCTCATGTTCCTTCTCTTTTCCCTCATAGGTTCTCTCCTTGGAGCAGAGACATGGCTCTTTGAGCGGATACTGCAATTTGTGAAGGATAGCCTTCCCTATCTGAGCGACAGCATCGTAGGAGATATTAAGGGTCTCATAGACAACAGAAGGGTCTTCGGTTGGTTCGGCATAATAATGCTTATGTGGAGCGCAGAGTTTGTAATACTTGCAATAAGCGATGCAATGAAGATTATTTTTGGAGAAGCGGAGAAGATGGGCTTTATAAAAACCAGGCTGGTTGTATGGGGAACGTTTTTAATATGGTGCGCAGTTTTTCTTATTTCAATAGGCCTTCCTCTTGCCGCAGAGGTTTTAAGTAAAGTAAAAATAGTCGCCTTCGGCATGGATATATCCTACTATCTTGCGAAGAGCATAACCTTTAAATATTTCATGCCGGTTGTAATTATGATTATTGCTGTGGCCTTTATATTCAAAATAATGGTCGGGAAAAACATAAAAGCAAGACATGCTATTTTAGGCAGTATAATATTCTCTGTTTTATGGGAGGCGGCAAAGCACCTCTTTGCTTTATACATCACGCATTTTGGAAGTTTCAATAAGATGTATGGTTCTCTCGGCGCTATTATGATAATGCTTTTATGGATATTTTATTCCGCAATTATATTGCTTTTCAGCGCCGAGTTTATAGCGTCTGTAAAGACGCCCAGAAAATGATTGTCAACAGGGCAGGGCAATAAATATTGCACAGAGGTTAGTATTTTGTTATAGTTCAACTTTCTTATTTTTGATTGGCCATTTGAGAATTGAGATGGAATACGAATGGT
Source organism: Deltaproteobacteria bacterium (assembly GCA_016234985.1). Lineage (GTDB taxonomy): Bacteria > Desulfobacterota > GWC2-55-46 > UBA9637 > UBA9637 > JACRNJ01. Next base: position 45 of record JACRNK010000071.1, on the reverse strand, counting down.
TTATTATAGAGTTAGAGAAAGAACATGCGCTGATAGAACAGGCAT
>JACRNK010000064.1 GCA_016234985.1 Deltaproteobacteria bacterium | reverse complement strand
GCGAAAGAACACCCCCCTCTGTCCCCCCTTGATAAGGGGGGAATTAAAGGGGGGATTTCAGGCGAAAAGGTTTATCTTCCTCACGCAAAAGACCCTGTAATATTGAGACAAGGCTCTGCTCCTGACCTTTTTATCAGAAAGATACGGGATGAGGTTCACAGGTTTGCAATAACTTATCAAAAAAAGCTGAGGGGAAAAATCAAATCGCTGCTTGATGAAATTCCCGGCATCGGCAAGGCAAAAAGAAACATCCTGCTCAAACATTTCGGCAGCCTTGCAAATATAAGGCAGGCAACTGTGGAAGATATTGCCAATATTCCGGGAGATACCGCGCCTCTGGCAGAGGCGATAAAAACCGCGCTATCAGAGAACAATGGATAGACAACCTCATCCTTTTTCCTTGTTTCGCAGCAGCCAACCGCTTGTCCCTGTCACGCTATTCTTTATCTCCGGCATTGTTGCCGGCTCTTATCAGTGGCTGACAAGTAAGCTGTCCTTTCCTCTTCTTATAGTTCCGGTTTTTTTTCTGATATTGGGAATAAGGAAAAAACTGCGATTTAATTTTTTACTCATTTGCATCATCTTCTTTCTCCTCGGCGCAATACTTTCCAGCCAGCAGATAAATCCGCACTTGCCGCAAAATCACATAAAAATGATTGTGGAGCATTATAACAATGGCAAAAGGGATGATCCCGGCATCAGCATCGAAGGGGTCTTATCAGGCGCCCCTGAAATATTTTCGGACAAGACGAGGCTTCACATAGATGCGGAAAGGGTCTTTACTCAAAAGGAGATTATTCCTGTTAGAGGAAAGATACTCATTACTGTTGGAAGCCCGTCTGTGAAAGTCAAATACGGCGACAGGATAAGATTTATCGCCAAACTTAGCATACCAAGAAACTTTGGTAATCCCGGAGAATTTGATTACGCAGGAAATCTTGCGCGGGAAGGCATATATGTTACCGGGCATGTTGAATCGGGAAGATGGATTGCCGTTATCGGGGACGAGGAAAAACACGGTTTAAGGACATCCATTGAACAGATACGGGATAAAATAAGAGATTTTATTGACGGTTCAGGCGCTGAAAACAGAGCGATTGTCAAGGCGCTGATCCTCGGCGAAACGAGTGAGATTTCAAAAAGCATAAGAAACGCATTTGCCGGCACAGGCACTGCCCACATCCTTGCCATATCAGGCCTTCATATAGGCATCATTGCATTTGTTTCATACTGGATAATCCTCAAATCATTAAAGCTCTCGGAAAGGCTTATGCTTGCCTTTGATATAAGAAAAATAGCCGCTGCCTCAAGCATTCTTCCTGTGCTTTTGTATGGCGCTATTGCCGGCTTTTCTGTGTCAACTCAAAGAGCGGTAATAATGGTGTTTGTCTTTATTCTTTCGGTTCTTGTGGACAGGGAAAAGGGGTTTTACAACACACTTGCTGCTGCCGCATTGGTTATTCTTGTTATCTCGCCACTCTCTATCTATGATATCTCGTTTCAATTATCATTTGCATCTGTGCTTGCAATCATATATCTCGTGTCAAGATTTCAGAGGCTGTGGAAAAATGAGTATGAGCAGGCAAATGACCTCGCCAAACTTTTGCCTCCGCACCCTGCAATAAAACCGCTTAAAAACTATCTTGTAAATCCATTTACTGTCTCGGTTGCGGCATCCATCGGCACAGCGCCGTTTATCGCATGGCACTTTCACAGGGTTTCTATTATCGGTATTCTGGCAAACATTATTGCCGTGCCTCTCATGGGTTTCATAGCAGTCCCCCTTGGGCTCATCTCCAGCCTTGCCTCGTTTTTCTATCTGCCGCTTGCCGGTTTAACCCTGAAACTCTCTGACATTATCCTGAAGGTTGCTTTATGGGTAGTGGATATGTTCGCCAGCCTCCCCTACGCATCTGTCTATACAACAACGCCGACCATTCTGGAGGCGGTTTTACTTTATCTCCTGATAATCTGCATTGTGGAATTCAAGAAAGCCAGATTTTTTAAATATGGTCTTGCCACGGTGATACTGGTTCTCATAGGCAATTATTCATACTGGTATTATCATCTCAACTACAACCCAAATCTTAAAGTCACCTTTATCAGCGTCGGACAGGGCGATTCTGCGCTCGTGGAATTTCCATACGGCAAGAGGATGCTCATAGACGGCAGAGGTTTTTACAGCCATGATTTTGATGTCGGCGAAAGGATTATTGCGCCGTTTCTCTGGAAAAACAAGATTGATAAGATTGACCACATCATCTTAAGCCATCCCCAGTCAGACCACATGAAGGGGCTCAAATTTATTACAGAAAAGTTTGGCGTCCATGAATTCCTATGGAATGGCGAGGTCAGCAATGACAGGGCATATACAGAGTTGATGCGGGCGCTTGATAAAAATAATATAAAAAAACTTATTGTCAATGCTTCAATACCTCCATTGGATATAAACGGAGTCAAAGTTGAATTTTTAAACCCTCCGGCAGACAGCCATCTTGACACAAACAATAAATCCCTCATAGTGAGGCTGTCCCATAAAAATGCGAGTTTTCTTTTTACCGGCGATATAGAAGCAATCGGCGAAATGGCTCTTCTCAAAAGAAATGAGAATATCCATACCGCGATATTGAAAGTCCCGCATCACGGCAGCAGAACATCCTCCACTATAGGTTTTTTAAAAGCAGTCAATCCTGAACTTGCGGTTATCTCTCTCGGCTATTCTAAT
>JACRNK010000063.1 GCA_016234985.1 Deltaproteobacteria bacterium | reverse complement strand
GATGATGCGCCGGGGGTTAGGCGGGTATTCATTGAAGAGAAGATGCTGCCGGAATCCGATTGTTACATCATGGTGAGAAAGGCGTCAGGAGTCAAATTGGATCAGCCGAAGTATGTGGATTCCCACGCTCACAATGTCAGCAGCGTCTATCTCTTCTTTTCGGATGAAAATGACATGGGAGGGTTGAAGGCAGAGGTGACGCTTGACGGCGAGACGCATATCGTCAGCTCCCCGTCTACTGTATTTATACCAAAGGGGGTAGTTCACTCTTACAGGTTGATTGAGGGGAGCGGCTACTTCATCCATACTGTGCTCAGAGGGAATTACGAGGAAAGCCTCGACAGGGAGAGGGGGGTGTGATGAACCAGGACCTTTTTTATAGTGAGATGGTAAAGAGGAATATCGGGGTTTACTCATGGGAAGAACAGGAGAGGCTCAGAAAGGCGAAGGTTGTTATTTGCGGCCTCGGCGGCGTAGGCGGTTATGAGGCCATACTGTGCGCGAGGATGGGAGTCGGGCATGTAACATGCGTTGATAAGGATACATTTGAGATATCCAACATAAACCGCCAGATGCTGGCCTCTACAACGGTTCTTGGACACCCGAAGGCCGATGTTGCAAAAAAGACGTTGAAAGAGATAAATCCGTTCATGGGGGTAAATGTAATACATGCGGCTGTGGATGAGGATAATGTTGTAGAATTGATAAAAGGTAACGATATAGTTATGGAGGCTGTAGATGATATGCCTACGCGGGTGATAATCCACAGGACAGCCAGAGAACTCGGCATTCCGAGCATAGGAATGTCAGGGAGCCCCCCGACCAGGGGTTTTGTTTCAACATTCCTCCCAACAGGCGTTCCTTATGAGAAGGCATTGAACCTCCCTGGCATGGGGAAGAAGCTCACAGACATGGAACTAAGACAACAGATTGCAGATATCAAAAAGAAGAGGGCGTGGCATTCGGTCAAATTAGGGGCCCCGGCCCAGTGGGCGCAGGATTATTGCGACGGAAAGGATGGCTGGATCATCACCCCTGTCAGGGCACACCTGTTGTCCCTCTTCAGCTTCCATGAGGCGGTGCAAGTACTTACAGGGAGGGATCCCCTGGCCCGCGCCCCAAAGGGGATTATCATTGACCTCTCATCAAGTCCGCCTGTAACTATCTCTGAGCCGCCGGCAGGTGGATGGGATTATGCGACACTGTAGCCCTTTAAGGGCGAATATAGATACCAATGAAAAAATCCCCCTTTGTCAAAGGGGGAAAGCTCAAGTTCCCCTCTTTGGAAAAGAGGGGTTAGGGGAGATTTTCGGAGCAAATGAAAACAAAATAGGAGGTTTTTTTATGGAGACCCAAACAGCCAATAAAACAGCCAATCCGGCTACCATAGGTTTTTGCGCAGCAACAAACATCGGCATCCTCACAGTGGACGAGGGGATAAAGCTGAACAGGAGCAAGGTCGCTATTGTGGGACTCGGAGGAGTAGGCGGGATCGCAGCTATCCAGTGCGCCAGATTGGGCATCCAGGATATGCATCTTATAGATGGGGATGCATTTGAGGTCAGCAATCTGACAAGGCAGATGCTCTGTTCCATCGCCCATATAGGCCGCTCAAAGGCCATGGTGGCTGCGGAGGCGCTCAAGGACATAAATCCAAAGATAAATTCAAGGGTCACAACGCAGTATCTGACAGAGGAGAACTCAAAGGAACTGCTGGCCGGCACGGATGTCATCATCGACTGCACAGACAACCTTGTAGCCCGCATCATCATCCATCGCGCTGCAAGGGACCTGGGAATCCCTTCCATCTGGATTGCTGTAACCCCTCCTTTTAGAGGCGGGGTGATGACATTCACGCCCGATTCCATGTCCATGGAGGAGGCGCTTAGCCAGCCTTCCCGTGGAAGGGATCTCACAGATGACATAAAGCGGGAGATACTGGAGATAAAAAATGAGAGGGCCCGCTATTCTGTCACACTCTCTGATTCAATCAATCAAAAATCTATGGCAAGATGGGCAAAGGAGTATATAGAAGGGAAGGTCCCGTGGACAGTGATATCCCCGATGGCAAATATTGTGGGCATATTAGCCAGCTTCGAGGCCATGAAGGTTCTCCTGAACCGGCCTCAGCTCCAGCCTGTGAAGGCGCCTGCCATTGTAAGGGTGGACCTTTCAAAGCCTGAGATGGTGAAGGTGGAGACGCCTGAAGCAGGGCGATGGGACAACACAAGACTATAGGAGGAGGAATGTCTGAAGGAATCATCGCCCTGCTCATCATCGCGGCATTGAGCCTTGCCTTGAGGGATTACACGCTTGCCTCTGCCAGCGCTGTCCTTCTGCTTTTAGGACTTCTCAGGACAGATGCCGTGGTTGTGGTAAACAGGCACGGGTTGAATGTAGGGCTTTTTTTCTTGATGCTATTCCTTCTGAGTCCCCTTATGTATGAGAAGAGCGGGTTTATAGATGTCTGGAATTTTTTTAAAAGCCCCCTTGGATTTTATACTGTAGGTTGCGGCATTGTCAGTTCTTATGTAGGTGGGAAGGGGGTGGCCTATATCCAGGCCAGCCCACAGAGCTTCTTTGCAGTCCTTATAGGGACACTTATCGGGGTTCTCTTTTTCAGAGGTCTGCCCGCAGGTCTTTTAATAGGGGCCGGGTTGGTCAGTCTGGTTTTGAGCTTTGGCCGCATAATTGGAGGAAAATGATGTGAAAGATATGAAGAACATAAAGGCAGATGTTTTTATGGACCTCAGGGGCGTGGCATGCCCCATGAACTATGTAAAGGCAAAACTTCAGATTGAGGAGATGAAATTGGGTCAGACAATGCTACTCTACATTGATGAGGGTGAACCGATAAGGCTTGTCCCTGTCAGTCTTCAGGATGATGGTCAGGAGATACTGAAGATTGAGAAGATGGAGGAGTTCTATAAACTCCTCATGAGAAAGGCGGTTTAGCTTGAGCATAATGGACAAAACTGTCAGGCTGCATTGGTTGGTTTTTACCGTCATTGCTGCAATTTGTTTGAGTTTATTTGCACGGTCTCCTGCTGAGTCAGGCGAGTGCCGGGTTATTCATGGATGGAGGATCTGGCCAAAGAGGGATATGATGTGTGGGCTCTGGATTTCAGGGGGTTTGGCAAGTCCACCATGCCGGCGGCCATGGAAAAACCTCCTCATGAAAATCCTCCTGTTGTAAGGGCAACAGAGGCTATCAAGGATGTGGAAGCTGCTGTTGAATACATCAGGAAGACGAGAAAGATTGACAGAGTAAATATCATCGGCTGGTCATGGGGCGCTGTTGCAGCCGGCATGTATGCTGCCGGACACCCTGAAAAGGTTAACAAATTGGTTTTATACGGGGCGATGCACGGCTTTAACCTGCCGTCCATGGTTGAGCCTCTTGAGGAAAGACCGGGGGCTCTCAATTCCAAACTCCCTGCTTACCAACTGGCAACCTTTGAGATGATTCTGCATCACTGGCACACAATGATGGACGGCCATGAACTGGCTCGCAAAGAGGCATTTGAAGCTGTGGCTAAGGTATTTATGGAGTCTGATCCAACCAGCGGAAGCCGTCAACCCAATTCCATCCGCCGTCCTGTGGGCCCGCTCGTAGATCTTTACTACATCTGGAGCAACAAACCGGTCTTTGATGCCGGCAAGATCAAAGCCCATGTTCTCGTGATAAGAGGAGATGCAGACCTTTTTGCCGATCCCACCTTATTTGGCAAGCTGAGCGGCGCCGGCTGGAAGAAGGAAATAATCATTAAAGATGCCACCCACTGGGTTCTATACGAGAGAAACCGAAGTCAATTGATATCGGAAACTACGCTTTTCCTGAAAACAAAATAGTTTTCTCCGAGATAAGAAAACTCTTGCAGATTCCATGGGGCTGTCCACTAAAAAACCTTCACATCCTTTGACATCCATAGACAGCCTTGGTAGACAAGTAGAAGCACTTTGGTTAAATAAGTAGAAGCACTTTGGTTAAATTTTATAAATTTTGTAAATAATCAAAAAAGGAGATTGTTCTAAATAAGGATGAACTGCCGCTTAATATTGTTTATAAAGGAAAGAGGTATATCTTGCTCCTTACGAAGAACGACAAACTATACAGAGCGTCATAACTTCGCATACCTGCGTTGCTCCTCGTCTCGTCGTTGCGGCGTATGCTGACAATACGCCTCACTCCGAGCCTTCGTCGCGCCTTGGTCTGCTTTGTTCTGACGCTCTGTATGCTGTTCTACTTATGACGCTGTGTATAATATTGAATAAACATATAGACTGATTAGCCAGCAAGCCGATACATTTCTTGCCTTACAATCATTCTTTTGATATTCTTTTTTTGTGAAACTATCTCGCAACAAAATTCAAAACATAATCAAAACCGCCCTTTTAGAAGACATTGGCACAGGGGATTTGACTACGAATGCGATTATCCCCTCACCCCATCCCTCTCCCGCAAGGGGAGAGGTTGTTGGCGCTGCAGTAATCATCGCAAAGGAGAACCTTATTGTTTCAGGGCTTTTTGCTGCAAAAGAGGTTTTCATGCAATTGGACAAGAAGGCAGTTTTTAAGCCTCTTGTAAAAGATGGTGAAAAAATAAAAAAAGGGCAGTGCATTGCAGAAATAAAAGGCAGTCTAAAAACACTTCTTACAGGCGAGCGGGTTGCGCTTAATTTTTTGCAAAGACTTTCAGGCATTGCGACATTAACGCATCAGTTTGCAGCGAAAGTAAAAGGTTATGATGTAAAGATTTTAGATACCAGAAAAACAACACCCGGTTTAAGAATCCTTGAAAAATATGCTGTCCGATGTGGCGGCGGCTTTAATCACAGGTTTGGTCTTTATGACGCTATACTCATTAAAGACAATCACATTGCAGCAGCACACGGAATAAAGAATGCCATTGCACTGGCAAGAAAAAATGCCCCAAATAAAAAGATTGAGGTTGAGGTTAAAAATTTCAAGGAACTGAAAGAGGCAGTGGAGTGCAGGGTTGATATAATCATGCTGGACAATATGACAATATCGCAAATGAAAAAGGCAGTTTCTCTTATACTCGCAACTTGCAACTTGCAACTTGCAACTCTTATAGAGGCATCAGGCGGTGTTAATCTAAAAAATGTCAGAGAAATAGCAAAGACTGGCGTTGACTTTATTTCAGTCGGGGCATTGACACATTCAGCAAGGGCTGTGGATATTAGTATGGAGATAATAAAAACAGGTTATAGGTGATGGAGAATAGAAAAAAACCTTTCAATAAGACTGCAATAACAAATAAACTTGAAACATCATTTATTGGCAGACCATTTTATTTCCATTCAAACATAGATTCTACAAATACTGCTGCATATGCACTGGCGGTAAAAGGCGCAAAACAAGGGACTGCTGTTGTCGCTGATTCGCAAGCAAAAGGCAAAGGCAGGCTTGGCAGGATTTGGGAATCGCCAAAAGGCGTGAATATCTATACCTCAATAATACTCCGCCCTGATATATCGCCTGTTACAGCGCCTCATTTGACGCTAATGTCTGCGGTTGGAGTTGCAGAGACAATATCCAGATATTCAGTAAAAAAGCCAGAGGTCAAATGGCCCAATGATATTTTAATAAACTCAAAAAAAGTCTGCGGCATATTGACAGAGATGAATTCAGATAAAAACAAAATAAATTTTATTATCCTTGGCATAGGCGTAAATCTGAATATGACGAAGGAGATGTTTCCTGATGAATTAAAACCGATTGCAACATCTATAAAAGAGGAAACAGGCAAAGATATTTCAAGGATAGATTTTCTAAATACGCTTTATTTGAATATTGAAAAATGGTATGAAGCCTTTTTGAAAAACGGCTTTGCGCCTGTGTGCGAGGCATGGAAAACCTATTTTAATATGGCTGGCAAGGCAGTCAAGATTAAAGATATGGATAGAGAAATAGAGGGTATTGCTTTAACAATAGACGATGACGGACATCTCCTCGTCAGGGAAAAATCAGGCAAGACAGTAAAAATCGTTTCAGGGGATGTGGTAATGAAGCAACTGCCTTGACTACCTGCAATCTGCCATGCTATAAATATTCTGTAACTTTAGGAATTTATATGGGACAAAAAGAGGAAGAAAAAAGCAGTCATAAACCTGTGCCCGAAGGTCTTAATCGTGGAAAAGAGATTAGCGGAATACTCATCCTTGCAATCTGTCTATTTATTGCAATAAGCCTTTTATCATATTCTCAAAACGACCCTGCCTTTTTTACACAAGGCGTAAATGAAAAAATATCAAACTGGGGAGGCATAGTCGGTTCATATCTTGCCGGCGGTCTTTTTTTTCTAATCGGATTTTCTGCATATCTTCTGCCAGTCCTATTATTCACAATTTCAATGGAATTGCTGTTAAGGAAGGATTTTCCATTTAAAATATCCATCCCAATAAGCCTTTTCTTCTTGCTCATTTCTTGTTCAGGGTTTTTAAGCATATTCGCTTCAGATAAATTTTATGCAGGCGGGTTGGTCGGTGGTTATGTTGATTATTTTCTGGAAGATTATCTTAATACCTTTGGCACAATTATTTTGCTAACAGCAGTTATGGCAATAACTGCGGTTTATGGAACAGGCATCTCAGTTGTAGATATTGCAAAGAAAACTTACAGCGGCTGTAAATTCATATATGAAAAGGCAAGCGAACTATGGACAGGATGGAGAGAAAGACAACAGGAACTTAAAGACATAGAACCTGAAGAAAAACCTGATAAGCCTATAATAGATAAAAAACCTTTGCCACCAAAAATTGTTATGCCTGAGCCGCCTCCAGCGCAAGCAAAGAAGGCAGTCAAACAAAAAGAGATAGAACCTGTTCAGGAGCATTTTGAATTTTTAAAGCCCGATGATAAATTTCAACTCCCTCCTATTTCTCTTCTTGATGCAAATCCTGAAAAGGGGAAGCCTGTAGATGAAAAAGGGATTATAATAAACTCGCAGATTGTTGAGAAGAAACTTTTGGATTTTGGCGTAGAGGGCAAAGTCCTTGCTGTAAGGCCAGGCCCTGTTGTAACAATGTATGAATTTGAGCCAGCGCCCGGCATAAAGGTCGGGAAGATTGTAAACCTCACAGACGACCTTGCATTAGCGCTCCGCGCATCATCCATCAGGATACTTGCCCCTGTTCCTGGGAAGGCAGTTGTAGGCATAGAAGTGCCGAATGCAGTAAAGGAAAAGATATTTTTAAGAGACATATTTGAAAGCGAGGAATATGCAAAAAGTCATTCTCTCTTGACGCTTGGAATCGGCAAGGATTTGGCAGGCAATACATTTGTCGCAGATCTGGCTAAAATGCCTCACCTTCTGCTTGCAGGCGCAACAGGCACAGGCAAGAGCGTATCTATAAATGCAATGATACTGAGCATACTTTATAAGGCATCGCCTGATGATGTGAGATTCATAATGATAGATCCGAAGATGCTTGAACTTTCAGCATATGAAAGCATACCGCATCTTATGACGCAGGTTGTGACAGACCCGAAAAAGGCGGCAGGCATTTTGCGAGGCATTGTTAGGGAGATGGGCGAGAGGTATAAACTCATGGCAGAGATGGGCGCAAAAAATATCGCCCAATATAATAAATCTATAGATGAAGGCAAAAAGCCTATTGAAAATGCAAATAATGAAAACAAAAATAATGACAGGGAACACAAGAGGCTTCCTTACATAGTTGTCATTATAGATGAACTTGCAGATTTGATGATGGTTGCTGGAAAGGATGTTGAGGACTGCCTTGTGCGTCTCTCGCAGATGGCAAGGGCTGCCGGCATACATCTCCTTGTTGCAACGCAGAGACCGTCAGTTGATGTAATAACAGGGCTTATAAAGGCGAATTTCCCTGCAAGGATTTCTTGTCAGGTTGTATCAAGGACAGATTCCAGAACAATCCTTGATGCTATGGGCGCAGAGAGTTTGCTGGGCGAAGGTGATATGCTTTTTCTGCCGCCCAGCACGGCAAAACTTCAGAGGATTCACGGCGGATATATTTCAGAGATTGAAATCAACAGGGTAACTGAATTTTTAAAGAAACAGGGCAAGCCAGTATTTGATAAGGAAATTGCTGAGGCAAAACTAGAAGATAAAAACAGCGCAGAAAACAATGAAGAAGACAATGAGGAATTTAACAGGAGATATGACGAGGCAGTTAATATCGCATTGCAGATGGGACAGATTTCAACCTCATATATCCAGCGAAGGTTAAGAATTGGTTACAACACAGCAGCAAGGATCATTGAAAAGATGGAGGAAGAGGGCGTTGTTGGACCAAGTCAGGGGTCAAGACCAAGAGAGGTTCTGGCAAGGAGGGAGATGTGAGGAAAGAAAGGGTCATGGATCATGGGTCGTGGGTCGTGGGTTTAGTCTTTTTACTTATCACCCCTGTTTATGCAGAAGATTTGGACAGCATC
>JACRNK010000062.1 GCA_016234985.1 Deltaproteobacteria bacterium | reverse complement strand
TAACAACACCGACAGGGGCTGCCATCATAAAGACCCTTGCGCATGATTTTGGCGATATGCCGCGCATGAAGATAGAAAGCATAGGCTATGGCATAGGGGGTAAAGATTTTAAAGAAATTCCAAATCTGTTGAGGCTGGTAATTGGTCAAGGAAGCGGCGAGAAAGTGCGGGCGAATGGCCATTCGCCCCTACTGATGATAGAAACCAACATAGATGATATGAACCCTCAGATATATGAATATCTTATGACAAGGCTTTTCAAAAAAGGCGCCATTGATGTATTCCTGATACCAATACAGATGAAAAAAAGCAGACCGGCTGTGCTTTTGAAAGCCCTGTGTCTCAAAAACAAAAAAGACGCTATAATGGATGTGATTTTTGAGGAAACAACAACCATTGGAATTAGAACATACGAGGTTGACAGATGCTGTCTTGAGAGAAGCATGAAAGAGGTTTCAACATATTATGGAAGGGTCAAAATTTCAGAGCGGGATGGCAAACCGATAAACATCCGGCCGGAATACGAGGATTGCAAAAAAATAGCTGAAAAGAAAACGGTGCCTCTGAAACAAGTGATGGATGCGGCTTTGGAGGCAGGCTATAATTTAAAGAAAAGGAGGTGAAAACCATGGCGGCAAAAAAGAAGGCGGCAAAGAAAACAACAAAGAAGAAGGCTAAAAAAGGAGTCAAATCTTCCTGCAAAACATGTTAGTTGAATTGATTCCGGAGCGGGAGAATCCCTGTCATAAACAGCAGGGGTTCTCCAAGATGTTATGGAAATAAAAATGGAAAACAAACCCCTTGCCATAGTTTTAGTCAGCGGCGGCATGGACAGCCTTGTTACCGCTGCCATTGCCGGTCTTGAAAATGAGCCGGCATTTCTGCATTTAAATTACGGGCAAAGAACCGAGCAAAGGGAACTCAAGGCATTCAACAATATTGCGGATTTTTATAATGTTAAAAAAAGGCTTGTGGTTGATGTGGGTTATTTGAAAGAGATTGGCGGCTCTGCATTGACTGATGAGAAAATTACAGTTCCGCTCCGCACTCCTAACGGCTCGGCTGAGCTCGCCGAAGTCTCCGAACTCACAACCGGTATTCCGATAACCTATGTGCCTTTCAGAAATGCCCATCTTCTTTCCATTGCAGTATCATGGGCAGAGGTGATAGGCGCAAAAAAGATTTATATAGGCGCTGTGGAAGAAGACAGCTCCGGCTATCCTGACTGCAGGGAGGTTTTTTATAAGGCATTTGAAAAGGCAATAGACGCCGGCACAAAGCCGGAGACAAGGATAGAAATAATAACGCCGCTCATTCACATGAAAAAGTCAGCCATTGTGAAAAAGGGGATGGAGCTTAATGCGCCATTTCATTTGACATGGTCATGCTACCTCCCCCCTTATCCCCCTCATGGAGGGGGACAGGGGGAGGCAGCATGCGGCAAATGCGATTCGTGCAGGTTAAGGTTTAAAGGATTCAGAGAGGCGGGGGTTACTGACCCGATACAATATGACATTTAAAGAATTTCTTAAACAAAAAAAGGGGATTGACACAAGCCCCCGACAGATTCTATCGGGGGTTGACCCAATGGACTTTATGGACGAGTATTATGACGAATATATAGAATATCTGGCAAAGGTAAAGGATGGGTGCAGCCCAAAAGAGTAGTTATCTTGGCGGATAATATGGATAATAATATGGATAAGGATAATATTGATGATATGGATAATACGGATTGTATGGCTGATATGGCCGCCACAGCGGAGGCGGCTCATATAATATTTCCGGCCGAAGCTCAAAAACACGCATCTGCAACGGCTCCAGCACAGGATAGGCATAATCCCTTTCTCCAATCTTTTGTATGTTTATGCCTTTGATTATGCCGGCAACGGTTATCTCTTTTCCTGCTTTGTATAAATAGGTGTCCAAATATACGGGGCTTTCTATAAGGAACCTGCCTTGGGAATGTTCTTTGTCAGTCGCCATGTCGCTTATGTCCAAAGGGGTTTGAAGCGCTTCAATGACTGTTTTATCCGCAAGATTTTTTGACGATATGATTATTCCGCCCCAGATGACCTTTTTACCTTTATAGGCATCGGGGTTTGCCTGAACCATAGGCAGGGTTACTCCTCTGTCAATATCTCCTCTTATATCTCTGGATATGACAGAGCAGCCTGCTATAAAGAGAGTAAACAGAGAAATGGATAAAATCTTGTATTTCATAGCCGTATTTTAACCCCGTTAGAAGGCTGTTTACAATATAATTATTATCTGATTAAATTGTAATGCTTTTTTAAAGAGAACCTTCTAACGGGGTTAACCGATAAGGAGAAAATGTCAAATGACAGCTTCAAATACCTTTGCTGAGTTAGAGGCAAAAAGACTTTCACCCTACGCAATGGCCAGCAAAAACTCTAAAGGCCGCAAGCACAAGGAAGATGAGCATCCCTTCAGGACAGCCTTCCAGAGAGACAGGGACAGGATTATTCACTGTAATGCCTTCCGAAGGCTGGAATATAAAACGCAGGTCTTTGTGTATCATGAAGGCGACCACTACAGGACGCGCTTGACCCATACCATAGAAGTCAGCCAGATAGCCCGAACTATTGCAAGGGCACTTCACTTAAACGAAGAACTGGCAGAGGCCATTGCCCTTGCCCACGACCTCGGACATCCGCCCTTTGGGCATACTGGGGAAAAGACTTTGGCTCAACTCATGAAAGGCCACGGCGGCTTTGAGCACAATCTGCATAGTTTAAGAATCGTAGAATATCTTGAGAGGCGGTATCCGGGTTTTAAGGGTTTAAATCTGACATGGGAGGTTCGGGAAGGAATTGTAAAACACTCTTCGGAACATGACAGGCCTGATGTGTTGAAGGAGTATGAGCCTGACAAGGCGCCATGCCTTGAGGCGCAGATAGTGGATGTGGCGGACGAGATAGCATACAACAACCATGATATAGACGACGGCCTGTCTTCGGAGATGATTGATGCGGAGCAGCTTAACGATGTTCAGCTTTGGCAGGAAAATTATCAGGGCATAAAAAAGGCCTTGCCCAAAGAAGAATTTAAGATTCATAAATCTCAGACAATAATCCGGATAATAAACCAGCAGGTTACAGACCTGATTGCGCAGATATCAAAGGAAATAGAAAAAAAGAAGATAGTAACGGTTGAAGATATAAGAAATGTTGGCGAGCCTATAGCAAGATTCAGCCCTGACATGAATAAAAAGAACGTAGAGCTAAAAAAGTTTCTCAAAAAGAATCTTTACAGCCACCACAGGGTAATACGGATGGCGGATAAGGCAGACCGCATACTAAGGGCACTCTTCAAAGTTTATTCGGATGAGCTTCAGCTTCTTCCGCCTCATGTGTATGCTGATTTAGAGGAAAAAGGAAAAGAACTGCTTATCTGCGACTACATTGCCGGCATGACCGACATGTTTGCCATTGACGAATATAAAAAACTTTTT
>JACRNK010000009.1 GCA_016234985.1 Deltaproteobacteria bacterium | reverse complement strand
TTATGCCGTAGAGTATCTTCCTTGTGTCATTTATTGAAGGCTCATCAACATTGACTGTCCTGAATCTTCTGGCAAGGGCCTCATCCTCGGCAATATACTCCTTGTATTCCGCAAGGGTTGTCGCGCCGATTATCTGAATCTCTCCGCGGGCAAGGGTTGATTTGAAGATATTTGCCGCATCCGACGGCACACCCATTGCAGAGCCTGCGCCAATAAGCGTATGCGCCTCATCTATGAAAAGAATTATATTTTTTTTGTCCTTGAGCTCTTTTATTATCTTCTCAATCCTGTCTTCAAACATGCCCCTGAATATTGTGCCTGCCACAACCGAGTTCATCTGAAGATTTATAATCTGCTTATCCCTGAGCCTCTTTGGAACGCTGTGCGGCTCCAGTTCTATCTTCCTGGCAAGCCCTTCCACTACGGCTGTCTTCCCCACGCCAGGCTCGCCGGTTATCATAACAGAGTTGCTCCTCTCAACATGGCATAGGATTTCCATCACCTGTTTTACCTCATTATCTCGTCCGATGATGACAGGAAGCTTATCGTAATAAGCAAGTTTGTTAAGGTTTACGGCGAAGTGCTTGAGATTCGGCGGCAGTTCATACTTCTTCTTCAATTCCTCATACTGCTCTTCTTTGTTTCGGATTTTTGCCGTTATCCGCCTCATAACATAATCAGGGTCAAGGCCGAAGCTCCTGAATACCTTTGCAGGGAGGCTGTGGCTTTCCTGAAAGATGGCTATGAGGAGGTCTGTGGAGTCTATCTCATCCCTTCCACATCTCTGGGCTTCTTCCCATGCGAGCTTAAAGATTGTTTTTGTTGTAGGCGGGATTTTAAGGCCAACGCCGATATACTGGCGGGATATATTAAGGTGGTCGTTTAAAAAAGAGACCACCTGATTTGCATCGAGGTTCAGGTCTGACATTACCTCTCTGAAAAATGTCCCCTCAACTATTGCAAAGGAGAGGAATATATGCTCCACGCCAAGATAGTAGTGCTGCCGCCTTTTGCTCTCTTCAACAGCGGTCTCCAAAACCTTGAGCCCCTTTGGCGTAAGCCTTTCTTTAAAACCTTCGAGTTCAATCATAACGTTTTATGAAGAGTTGATATTGCCGTTTAAGGAATTTTACCGAATCCGAACTGCGCGAAGTGCGCATCAAAAGAAAAAGCGGTTTTGATTTTTAGTCTTTCCATCATGGCAAAACTTGTGCAATCGGTAAATGAAAATTTCTTGTCATCATACTTCTCAAGAATTTTCCAACCCCTGTCCCAATCAACCCTTGCAACATGCTCTATGGTGAGAACAGGAAGTGATGCCAATATATTGCCGAATCTGATTGTCGGCATGGCGCCGATAGTTTTTGATAAAAGATTGTATGTTTCAACAAGGATAAAATCCGATGTGACAAGCCGCTCTTTGTTTACAATAAGCTGCTTATATCTTTGCGCAGATTCTTCCGCATACTGGTCGTTTCTGTCGGCAATTGCCACCCATGCGCTGGTATCAATAAATATCATGGTTTTATCAACGTTCTAAGTTTTTTCCCATAAAGATATTCATCATGTCTGGCCGCGGTATCTTTAAAATTACTTTTCCCTATTCCTATGATACTCAGGGCCTTCTTGCTCATAGCATCAATCTCTGTCTTTCTTACGATGGTTAATTCAACTTTTTCATGCTCGCCGATACGCAGCTTTTTTAGCGGTTTTAAAACACCTTTCTCATAAACAGCCTCTACTGTTTTTAGCATATCTTTACCTCCTATTCCTACCAACCCAAATCTTTCCTCGGGTCGTACGGGTTCAGCCTTTGAAATTCCTCCAAAAGATTTTTTGACTTCTGGTCTATGTCTTTTGGAGCGACTATTTTTATTATAGCATATTGATCGCCTCTGCCGGCATATTTTACATGAGGGACCCCTTTGCCTTTTAATCTTAATTTTTGTCCGCTTTGAGTGCCGGGCGGAATTGCCAGAAGCGCCTTCCCGTCAATGGTGGGAATATGCACCTTTGCGCCCAGCGCCGCCTCTGTTATTGTTATTGGAATATCCATGTATATATCATCATCTTCTCTCCTGAAATAAAGGTGCGGTTTGACCTTTGTGACAATATACAAATCTCCGCGCGTGTGACCTGCAAAACCGGCTCTACCTTTGCCTGGCACGCGCACCCGCGAGCCGTCTTTAACCCCAGCCGGCAATTTAACCGTTATCTTTTCGCCGTTTAAAGTTAATCTTACCTCAGCGCCTTTTATTGCCTGCTCAAAACCTATTTCCAATGCATACTCAACATCTTCGCCTCTTGATGTCCCTCTTTGCGTCCTTGTCCTTTTGCCGAATATATCGCCGAATATATCTTCCAATCCGCCGAAATCAAAGCCCAAATCTTCCGGATTAACCGCCCCGCCTGGATATGTGTAGGTTCTTGCGCCCTGAAATCCCGGCTCAAACACAGCGCTTCCGAATCTGTTATATTCTTCCCTTTTTTTCGGGTCTTTTAAAACCTCGTAGGCCTCGTTTATCTCTTTAAACCTCGCCTCCATAGCCTTATTGCCCGGATGCAGGTCAGGGTGATATTTTTTGGCCAGTTCCCTGTAAGCCTTTTTTATATCCTCATCGGCTGCATTTCGCGAAACACCGAGTATTTCGTAATAATCTTTTTTGGCCATGTTTATACTGTAGGGGCAGGCCACCGTGCCTGCCCTTTTAGGGGGGGGCAACCACAGGGGGATTGCCCCTACGATTTATTTCCTATCCTCTCTTTTATTCTCCTCATCCACAAACTCCGCCTCAACCACATCGCCTTCTTTTTTTGCGCCTGCGCCCGGCTGCTCGCCTGCTGCCCCTGCCTGAGACGCGGCCTGATACATTACCTCTGCCATTTTGTGGGAAGCCTTGTTTATATTATCCAGAGCCTTTTTCATATCATCAACATTTTCTTTTTCAAGAGCCTTTTTGCCTTCTGCAGCCGCATCTTCAATCGCCTTTACATCGGATGCGGGAAGTTTTGCCTTGTGTTCATTCAGGGTCTTTTCTGTGGCATATATAACGGAATCAAGCTGGTTTTTCAGCTCTATAACCTCTTTGCGCTTTCTGTCTTCTTCCGCATGAGACTCGGCGTCCTTTACCATCTTTTCCACCTCATCCTTGGCAAGCCCGCTGGATGCTGTGATGGTAATCTTCTGCTCCTTGTTTGTCGCCAGATCCTTTGCCGAAACATTGAGTATGCCGTTGGCGTCTATATCAAACCTGACCTCAATCTGCGGCATGCCGCGTGGCGCAGACGGAATACCTATAAGATGAAATCTGCCGAGGGTTCTGTTGTCCCTTGCCATCTCCCTTTCGCCTTGCAGCACGTGGATTTCAACCTGCGTTTGATTGTCGGCGGCGGTAGTATATACCTCTTTTTTTGTGGTTGGTATTGTCGTGTTGCGGTTTACCATCTTTGTCATAACGCCGCCCAGGGTCTCTACACCCAGAGAGAGCGGCGTAACATCCAGAAGCACAACCTCTTTCACCTCGCCTGCAAGCACGCCTGCCTGAATGGCCGCGCCTACTGCCACAACCTCGTCAGGGTTCACGCCCTTATGCGGCTCTCTGCCAAAGAAATCTTTTACAAACTGATGAATCTTCGGCACCCGTATCATGCCGCCAACCATCACCACCTCGTTGATGTTGGATGCCGTCATGCCCACATCCTTCAACGCCTGCTCGCAC
>JACRNK010000008.1 GCA_016234985.1 Deltaproteobacteria bacterium | reverse complement strand
CCGCACAGTGTTCCAAAGAGGCTCAGGGATAAGCAGATTATAAATCTTCAAATGAATTCCGTTGTGGCAGGCACAATATTCAGGGGCATGTTTGAAGACAGGATTGAGAAGATAATAAAAGAGCTCAAGGACAAGAAGAATATAATTCTTTTTATAGATGAGGCGCATACGCTTATCGGCGCAGGTTCTGCAATGGGCGTGCCGTCGGATGCGGCAAATATCTTCAAGTCAACCCTTGCCCGCGGAGAGATTCAGATAATCGGCGCGACAACCCTTGCGGAATATAAAGAATATATTGCCGAGGATGAGGCCCTTGCCAGAAGATTCAGGACAGTCAATGTTGATGAGCCTTCAATAAATGACACAAGGAAGATACTCTACGGCATAAAGCCGAGACTCTCTAAAAATTATTCCGTGAGTATAACCGACGGCGCCATAGAAACCGCCATGGATATGTCGCAGAGATATATGCGCGGCTTAAGGCTGCCTGACAAGGCAATCGGGTGGCTTGACACGGCCTGCGTAAAGGTTGAAATAAACAGGCCGCAGGAGCCGGTTGAAAGCAGTGATGTTATAGATGTCATATCCCAGGAAACAAAGATTCCAAGGGATATGATATTCAGAGACACTACCGCAAGGTTTAAAGACATGGAATCGGCCATGTCAAAAAGGGTGGTCGGCCAGAGAGAGGCGGTAGAGGCGCTGGCAAAAAGGCTTAGGCTGAACAAAGGGCCGCTCAAGGAAAACTTTGCAAAGCCTGACGGGGTGCTTTTATTCCTCGGCCCAACCGGCGTGGGCAAGACAGAGCTTGCAAAATCTCTGGCTGAATTTCTCTTCGGCGATGAAAAGAAGATGATAAGGCTTGACATGAGCGAATACAAGGATTCGTCCATTGCCGTTGACAAGCTCATCGGCATGCCGAGAGGGATTGTGGGCAGCGAAAGAGGCGGCATACTCACCAATCAGGTTAGAGAAAATCCTTATTCCGTTGTCCTGTTAGACGAAGTGGAAAAGGCGAATCCGTATGTGCTTAATCTATTCCTGCAAGTATTTGACGAGGGCTGGCTCACGGACGGCAGGGGAAAGAGGGTCTATTTCAGCGACACAGTCATTATTATGACAAGCAATCTCGGAAGCGATGAGTTTAGGAAATTCACCAAGCCGCTTGGCTTTTTACCCGAAGGACAAAAGCTGGGCGATTTGAAAAAAACCATTATGAAAGAGGTGGAGAATACATTCTCTCCGGAATTTTTAAACAGGATAGACGACATCATTATCTTTTCGCCTCTTACAAGGGAAGAGGTAAAAAAGGTCGCCATGATATATCTGAATAATATAAAAAGGCATATGGAGGAAAACGGCAAGACACTGGAGATTTCGGATGGGGCGCTGGATGCGCTTGTTGACACAGGCTACAGTCCTAAATACGGGGCGCGGTTTTTGAAAAGAAATATAGATGAGAAAATAAAGGTTCCAATAACCTTGCAGTGGAAACAAGGCTCCCGCTTCAGCATAGAGGCCGTGGGCGATGAGATTGTGGTGGAATGTGGGGCGCAGGAGTTGGCGAAAAAGGGACAATATTGAATGCCTGAGATATCCCGATTTTTCGGAATCATCATTGCGATGTATTTTGATGAACATAATCCGCCTCATTTCCATGCGCGATATGGAAGCGATTATGCGGCTATTGAAATAAATTCATTGCGTGTTGTTGAGGGCAAGTTTCCATCCCGGGCGTTGGGTCTTGTAATAGAATGGGCTTCTATGCATCAGGAAGAATTAATGCGCAACTGGGAAGCAGCGAGACAAAACCATTCATTGTCGAAAATAGAGCCTTTAAAATAACAGGAGGTTTTCCATGATTCACGACGTGATTTCAGCAAACTATAAAGGAGATTATAAGATTGAAGTGCAGTTTGATGATGGGAAAAAAGGAATAGTGGATTTTTCAAAGTATTTGGGCAAGGGCGGAGTCTTTGAACGTTTTCATGATATTGATTTCTTCCGCCGGTTTGAAGTAAACCCGGAATTGGGTATTCTTTCCTGGCAAAATGAAATAGATATTGCCCCTGAAACGCTTTACGCCGAAGCTACGCACAGTTCATTGCCGGATTGGATGGAAGGAAACAGGTAAATTGCGTCTGTAATTGTAGGTTGCGGTTGAGCAGCGCGAACCCCAACAATTCAAAACCGTTGGGTTGAAAACCCAACCTAACCGGCTACCTGCTATTTGGGTTCAATTTACAAAATTGAACCCGCTTAAGTAAGGCGATACGCCACTATGGTTTTTTCTTGTTTCCATGTGAAGCGAAGAAAAGGCAAGAAGTAAAACAATACTTCAGAAAAGATGATGGCAAAAAATAGGCTAAAAAAATATTCTCGCCACAATAAAGATAAAGGCTATGCCAAACAAACAAGAAATAGTTCCATGGAAATGTCATTGCTGTGGAAGAGAATTTAATACGGCAGGGGGAGGCATTTGCAAAAAGTGCAGTCAACCAACATGCAATATTTGTTTCGGTCTTGGAAAACTTCAGAAAATAACGGATTTAAAAGCGCCTGAATCAAGAGTTTGCCGTCTATGTTCAAAACAAGGCACTAGCTAACTTTGTCATGTCTTATTGCCATAAAAAGCAAGTAGGGTGGGCTGCGCCCACCAATTATATGCAAGAGGAGACAACCATGTCTAATATAAAAGAGATAATGACAAAAGTCATCCAAGAGCAGCCTGATGATGCATCGTATGAGGAGGTATTACGCGAACTTGCCTTTGAGCGGATGATTGAGAGGGGACTGGATGATGCGCCTAAAAGCAGAGTCATTGACAATAACGAGATGGAGCGGCGCATTCATACATGGCAAAGATAAGATGGACGGCATTTTCAAAAATCGCTTGCCCAGGAGGCAGACATGTTCAAAAATATTCTTGTTCCGCAGGATGGTTCAAAGCACAGCAAGGCAGCCCTTTCTTACGGAATATGGCTTGCCAGAAAATTTGACGCCAAAGTTATCGGGCTTTATGTTGTTGATGTGGTTGCAATGGAAGGGCCTTTTCTTCACGACCTTTCCGGCTCTTTGGGTTTTGAGCCGTTCTTGAATTTTTCCACAAAGATGAGGGAGATTCTGGAAAACAAGGGGCAGGGTATTTTAAAAGAATTCAAGGATACCTGCGAGCTGGAAAAGGCAGCACATGACGGCATTCAGGATTTCGGAATAGTTGCAAACACAATATGTGAAAGGGCAAAGCTGGCGGATATTGTGATAATGGGACGCAGGGGGATAAATATACAGTTTGAATACGGCCTTCTCGGTTCAACAACAGAAGGGGTTATAAGAAAATCCTCCAAGCCGGTGATTATTGTGCCTGACGAATACAGAGAGTTTAAAAAGCCTCTTTTTGCATACGATGGCGGCTTCACATCAAGCAAGGCCATGCACT
>JACRNK010000007.1 GCA_016234985.1 Deltaproteobacteria bacterium | reverse complement strand
GGCTATTTTAGTAGGGAGACTCGGCAAAGATCCTGAGATAAAATATACGCCAAGCGGAACAGCCGTAACAAATTTTACAATGGCTACAAGCGAGAATTTTAAGGATAAAGACGGCCAAAAACAGGAAAGGACTGAATGGCATAGGATAGTCGCATTCGGCAAGCTCGCGGAGATATGCGGCGAATATCTTGCAAAGGGCAAACAAGTCTATATTGAAGGCAGGATACAAACGCGCAGCTGGGACGACAAAAACGGAAACAAAAGATATACCACGGAGATAGTTGCCAATATCATGCAGATGCTGGGCAAGGCAGATGAAACAACAAAGGGCGGCGCCGAGTCTCCTCCCGATGCCGGCAGCGCATCAGAAGCTACAGCAATAGAAGAAGATGTGCCATTCTAGAACAATTAAGAATTAGGAATTAAAAATTACAAATCAGACATAATTGATAATTAAAATTCGTAATTCCTAATTCTTAATTGCCTTTTACCCATGCTTACCAAACGTATTATTCCATGCCTCGATGTAAAAGACGGCCGTGTTGTTAAAGGCATCAGTTTTGTTCAACTAAGAGACGCCGGAGACCCCGTGGAATGCGCCAAGGCATATGAAGAACAAGGGGCTGACGAGCTTGTCTATCTGGACATAACCGCATCACATGAAAAAAGAAATATTATCATTGATATCGTGGAAAGAACAGCGGCAGAGGTATCCATGCCCTTGACAGTCGGCGGCGGCATAAAAACATTGGATGACATAAAGGAGCTGCTTCGGGCAGGCGCTGACAAGGTGTCAATCAATACCGCAGCCGTAGAAGACCCGGAGTTTGTAAAAAGGGCTTCCGAAAGGTTCGGGAGCCAGTGTATAGTAGTCGCTATCGATGCCAAAAAAAGGGAGTCCAAGTGGGACATGGCAGATACAAACAATATGGGAGAAAGTTTCAAATATTATACACCTGACCAGGCTGCCCTTGTGCCCGCATGGGATGTTTATACTCATGGCGGGAGAAAAAACAGGGGTATTGATGCAGTTCTTTGGGCTAAAAAAATGGAAGGACTTGGCGCCGGAGAAATACTTCTCACCAGTATGGATAGAGACGGCACAAAACAAGGCTATGACCTTGACTTAACCTGTGCCGTCTCCCAAGCCGTCTCGATACCGGTAATCGCATCAGGCGGCGCAGGGCAGTTGGAGCATCTTTATCTTGCATTTAAAGAGGGCAAAGCAGATGCCGTGCTGGCAGCCTCAATATTCCACTTTGGCGAATTCACAATCCCGCAGGCAAAGAAGTTTCTCAAAGAAAAGGGGATCAATGTAAGGATTAAGTAAATTAGCTTGCCGCCATCTGCATTATGTTTTTTCCGCCCTCTATGCCGGCAAGCCGTTTCTGGCAGACTGACCAGTCAATATTCTTCATAAAGGCGTCAATATAGGGCGGCCTTTTCACGCCGTAGTCTATTACATACGCATGCTCATATACATCCATCACAAGCACAGGCGTAACACAGGAAGGGACATTGAAATTATGGGTGTCAAGGCAATAATTGTGCAGTTTCCCGTCATAAAAACAGTGTCCGAGAATCACCCATCCCCTTGCAGCCATGCCGCATGCTTTGAAGTCCTCTTGCCATTTTTCAAAAGAACCGAAATCCCGCGCAATTGCGTCGGCAAGTTTGCCGGAGGCCTTTTTCTCGCCTTTTGCGCTTAGATTTTCAAAATACAATTCATGCAGAATCACGCCGTTCAGGGCGAATGTCTCGTCCGATTTTAATGCCCTGAAATCGCTGAAAACCTGATTTGCCTTGCTTCTGTCAACCGTCTTGAGCCTTTCCTCAACCTCGTTGAGTTTGTTCACATATCCCGCATAGAGTATGTCCATATGCTGGGATATCTGATTGTCAGATATTCCATCCAGTCCCTTGATATTAAATTTTCTTGGTTGATGCGCCATTGCCAAACACCTCCTTTTTGGTTTGATAGTTAAGTAATAGCAGAGAAAAATAATTTGTCAATGATTGACTACATACACCCCGTGTGCTAAACTTCGCCTCAATATGCCGGAGAATATTGTGGAAAAATTTGAAGTAAAGCGCCTTCAGATACTGGATGAAAAGGGCAATGCAGACACAGGCCTCCTGCCCACCCTTTCCGACAGCGACCTTAAAAAATTATTTGAACTCCTTATCCTTTCAAGGCAGTTTGACCAGCGCGCATTGCAGCTTCACGCCGAGGGGAGGCTTGGAACATACGCATCCATCCTCGGCCAGGAGGCGTCGCAGATAGGCAGCGCCTATGCGTTGGAAAAAACAGACTGGGTGTTTCCGTCATTCAGGGAGATGGGTGTTTATATTACATTAGGCTATCCAATCTGGATGCTCTTTCAATACTGGACAGGCGATGAGCGGGGCATGAGGACGCCGGATGATTTAAATATATTTCCAGTCTCTGTTCCTGTAGGCACGCATCCGCCACATGCTGTTGGCGCAGCCTTTGCCTCAAAAATAAAAGGACACAGGACAGCAACAGTGGCATATTTTGGCGACGGCGGCTCATCAAAGGGCGATTTTCACGAAAGCCTTAATATCGCAGGCGTGCACAGGCTTCCTGTGGTATTTATCTGCCAGAATAATCAGTGGGCCATATCGCTTCCCCGCGAGAAACAGACAGCAGCGAAAACAATCGCGCAAAAGGCGTATTCTTACGGCTTTGAGGGGATTCAGGTTGACGGCAATGATGTATTCGCGGTTTATAAAGCTACGAAGGATGCGCTGGTAAAGGCGCGCACGGGAGGCGGGCCGACTTTGATAGAATGTTTCACCTACCGCATGGGCGATCACACCACAGCCGACGACGCTTCGCGGTATCGCTCAAAAGATGATGTGGAAAAGTGGAAGGCGCGGGACCCGCTTTTGAGACTCAAATTGTATATGGAAAGAAAAGGGCTGTGGACGCAGCAGTATGAAGATGAGGTAAAAAAGAAGGTGACTGATTTTGTTGACAGTGAGATAAAGAAGCACGAATCCGCGGCAATGCCGGAGCCGAACGATATCATCAATTTTACCTACAGCGCATTGACGCAGAGGCAGAAGAAGGAATTGGAATAATGGCGCGCATAAACATGGTTCAGGCAATAAACCTTGCCTTAAAGCAAGAGATGGAGCGGGACAAAGATGTCGTGCTTATCGGCGAAGATGTGGGCAAAGACGGCGGGGTCTTCAGAATATCCGAGGGCCTTATGGAAAAATTTCCCAACCAGGTCTTTGACGCTCCCCTTGCCGAATCAGGCATTGCAGGGGTTGCCGTTGGCATGGCGGTTTACGGACTCAAGCCCGTTGCCGAGATACAGTTTATGGGATTTATCTATGCCTGCATCGAACAGATATTTTCTCATGCCTCACGCATCCGCTCCCGCTCGCGCGGACGCTTCACCTGCCCGCTGGTGATACGAACGCCTTACGGCCTCGGCATAAAACCTCCTGAACTCCACTCGGAATCCACTGAGGCATTATTCTGCCACATGCCGGGAATAAAGGTTGTCGTGCCGAGTTCTCCGTATAATGCAAAGGGCCTTTTAATATCAGCTATAAGAGATCCCGATCCGGTCGTATTCCTTGAACCCACAAGATTATATCGGCTAATCAAAGAAGAAGTCCCGGAAAATGATTATACGGTTCCGCTCGGAAAGGCGCGGATTGTGCAGGAGGGGAAAGATATCACGGTCATTGCCTGGGGGAGTATGCTGCACAGGGTTTTGGAGAGCATTGAAGGTTTTGACGCAGAGGTAATTGATTTAATGACATTAAGACCCTACGACGAAGAAACAATTTTAAATTCGGTTAAAAAAACAGGCAGGGTTGTTATTGTCCATGAGGCCACGCGAAACTGCGGCTTCGGCGCAGAACTGTCCGCATTCACCGCAGAGGATGCGATGCTCAATCTTAAAGCGCCCATTATCAGAGTTACCGGCCTTGACGCCGTAATCCCGATGGCCAAACTCGAAGATTATTATGCGCCTTCAAAAGAAAAGATTGTGAAGGCATTGAAGAAGGTAATGGAATATTAAAAAACCTACTTCCCCTTCATAAACATACTTATCAAATCAATGGGCAACGGAAATATAATGGTTGAATTTTTCTCCGTTGCAATCTCCGTCAATGTCTGGAGATAGCGAAGCTGCAGGGCTGTGGGGTTTTGGCTCACCAGATTTGCGGCATCAACTATCTTCTGCGCTGCGTTGAATTCGCCCTCTGCATGCAAAAGCTTTGCCCTCTTTTCACGCTCTGCCTCTGCCTGCTTTGCCATCGCCCTCTTCATCTCATCCGGCAGGTCTATTCCCTTCAACTCTACCAGACTAACCTTAATGCCCCACGGCTCTGTCTGCCTATCCAAAATCTCTTGAAGCTGCTTATTTATCTTTTCCCTTGCCGAAAGTAGTTCATCCATCTCTCCCTGGCCGCATACGCTTCGCAAGGTTGTCTGCGCAAGCTGGGATGTTGCATAGAGATAGTTTTCAACTGCTATTATAGCCTTTTCAGGGGCCATAACCCTGAAATATATGACTGCATTTACCTTGATGGTAACATTATCCCTCGTAATTACATCCTGAGGCGGGACATCCAATGTGACCGTTCTCAAACTTATCCTTATCATCTTCTGGATGCCGGGAAATATCAGGACAAGCCCCGGCCCTTTTACCTTCTGGTATCTTCCGAGGAAAAATACTACGCCTCTCTCATACTCAGGAAGAATGTTTACGGCATTGGCAATTATAAAAATACCTATGCCGATTAAAATCAATGTCCCTGTGCCGATTCCAAGAATCATAAAACCTCCTTTTTTAATTATATTTTTGCTACCTTCAACTTTAATCCTGTTACCTCTAACACCTTCACCTTCTCCCCTGCCTTTATGGGTTCATCGCTCCATGCATCCCAGTATTCGCCGTCAATAAAAACCTTTCCCTCCTTTGCAATATCTGTATTTGCGATGCCTACCTCATCCACCAATCCCTCTACACCGCTTACGGGCTTTTTGTGCCTTATCTTTAAGGCATAATACATGGCGCCAAAAAAGATGACGGTGATGCTGATTACAGTTGGCAGTATAACCCAAAGCGAAACCCTCATAAACGGCAGCGGCGATTCAAATAGCATGAGAGAGCCGAGGGTAAGCGCAATAATACCCGCAACTGTCAGAAGGCCGTAGCTCATAACCTTTATCTCTGCGATAAAGAAAAGCGCGGCAAGACCTATGAGGAGCAGTCCTGCATAATTTACGGAAAGCGTTTGAAAAGCATAAAATGCAAGCACGAGTGATATTGCGCCCACAACCCCGGGTAGGATCAACCCCGGATTGGAAAGCTCAAAATAAAGCCCTATGAGGCCGATCATCATCAGGATATACGCCACATTGGGATTGGTTATGGCATTGAGTATCCGATACCGAAGCCCCATGTCTATATCTTTAATATCAGCCTTTGCCGTGTTTAAAACCCTTTGTCCTGAAACAACCTCAACCTTTTTGCCGTCTATTGCCGCAAGCAATGCCTTTTTGTCAGGCGCAATCAAGTCAATAACCTTTAGTTTCAACGCTTCCTCAGCAGGCACATTCACGCTTTCCCGCACGGCATTTTCAGCCCACTCTGCATTTCTGTGCCTCTTTGCGGCAATGCCTTTGATATATGCGACAGCGTCATTTTCAACCTTTTTCATCATGGTCTCGTCCATCTTTTCTCCGCCCATTGCCACAGGATGCGCAGAGCCTATGTTTGTGCCGGGCGCCATTGCAGCAATGTGCGCGGCGTATGTTATGAACACTCCGGCAGACGCAGCCCTTGAGCCGGCAGGCGCAACATAAACTATAATCGGAACATCCGAAGAAAGCATGACCTTAACAATATCCCTCATGGATAAGTCCAGACCGCCTGGCGTGTCAAGTTGAATCACAACCGCCTCTGCATTTTTCTTCGCAGCATCCTCTATGCTTTTTACAATAAACTCCGACATTACAGGATTGACTATGCCGTCAACCGTGAGATAGTGAATTTCGCCGGCAAATGCAGAAGACGAAACAGAGATGAAAAATAATAATAAAAGCAGATGTTTTTTCATACGGTGTATTTATATCAGGGATTCTTCTGTTTTGCAACCTTCCTTATCAACCTCAAATACTCCTTGATTTCCCATGTAATTTTGATAAATTCTCAAAAATGGGAATTCGAGGGACAGTTTACTTAATTCAAGCGGAATTGCTCTTTACAGGAGGGAATAAAACAACATCAAAAAGCAAGACCTGACCCTCTACCCCTCTAAAATGAATTTTGAAGGTTTGACCCTCTCACCCTCTTATTCAGCGCGGGGATTTTTTCTCGTTCCCAAGCCGGAGCTTGGGAACGGGGTGTGAACGGGAATCTTTCGCAGAGTTTCTTTACATCAGCCTTTATGAAAGAGC